>JBFWIY010000522.1:0-2505 GCA_050255855.1 Desulfovibrionaceae bacterium | reverse complement strand
GGGCGGGGCGGGCGGCGGCCGCGGCCGCCCGGCGCGGGGCCGACCCCGACTGTGGCCGTCTCCCGCACTTCCGGCCCGGGGTCATCCACGACCCGGCCCTGGCCGCCGCCGTGGCCCGGGCCCACGACGCCCTGAGCCGCCCCGAGACCCCGCGCCTGGCCCGGCAGGAATTGCTGGCCGGGCTGCTGGAGCGCTGGGTGGCGGGTTGGGCCGAGGCTTCCTCCATCGGACCGGCGCGCGAGCCCGCCGCCGATCCGGTGGGCGTGGCCCGGGCGCGGGAGTATCTGCACCAGGCCTTCCCTGGCGACCCGGGCCTCCCCGAGCTGGCCCGCGTGGCGAGCTTAAGCCCGTACCACCTGACCCGGGCCTTCACCCGGGCCCTGGGCCTGCCGCCCCACGCCTACCTCACCCAGCTGCGCCTGGACCGCGCCCGGGAGCTGATCCGGGCCGGGCGGCCCATCGCCGACGCCGCCCTGGAGGCCGGGTTCGCGGACCAGAGCCACCTGACCCGCTGCTTCAAGCGTCGTTTCGGTGTGGCCCCCGGGGCCTGGCGCAAGAACGTTCAAGAATCCTGACCCCGCCTCCGGGCATGGTCGCCCCGCAAGGAGGCCGCCATGCCGCAATCGTCGCCGTCCCGTTCCATACCCCGCCCCGGCTCCCAGCTTCGGGCCGGGTTCGACCTTACCGCCGCCATGGTCATCGTGGGCAGCTCCGCCGTGGCGGGCAAGCTGGTGCTGGCCGGGCTGCCGCTCTTCGTGGCCATGGCCCTGCGTTTCGCCGTGGCCTGCGCCGCGGCCTGGCCGCTGCTCTGGTGGCGCGAGGGACGCCTGCCGCGCCTGGCCGCGCGCACCTGGGGCGTGTTCGCCCTCCAGGCCCTGACCGGGGTGCTGGTGTTCAACGCCCTGCTGCTCCTCGGGCTGACGCGCACCGGCGCGGGCCGGGCCGGGCTCATCACCAGCCTGACCCCGGCGGTCATGGCCCTGCTGGCCTGGATCTTCCTGCGCGAGCGGCCCTCGGGCCGGGTGCTGGCGGGCGTGGTCTGCGCCGTGGGGGCGCTGCTGGTCCTGGCCGCGCCGGAGCTGGGCCGGGCGGGCGCGTCGTTGGCCGGGTCCCTGGGCGGCGACGCCATGGCCCTGGGCGCGGTGGCGGGGGAGTCGTGCTTCCTGCTGCTGCGCAAGGCCGTGCGCGAGCCCGTGAGCCCGCTGGCGGCCTCCACCATCGTGAGTACCTTCGGGCTGGTCTATTTCCTGCCCGGGGCGGCCTGGCAGTGGGGGGAGGTGGCCTGGGGCGCGGTGGGCGCGGCCACCTGGGCCGTGGTGCTCTACTACGGCCTGTTCGTGTCCGTGCTGGCCTACGTGTTCTGGTTCCGGGGCATCGTGGCCGTGGACGGCCAGCGGGCCGGGGTGTTCACTGCGGTGATGCCCGTGAGCGCGGTGGGGCTGTCCTGGTTGGTGCTGGGCGAGGTCCCGGGGCTGGAGGCCCTATGCGCTCTTGGACTGGTCCTGGCCGGGCTGTGGTGCATCGCCACGGCGCGCTGAAGGCGGGGAAGGGGGCGGGCTACCCGGCCCAGGCCCGGGCCATGGCCTTCTGGTCGCGGGCCAGCAGGTCCAGGTAGTCCAGCTCCAGGTCCAGCATCTCCTCGTCGTGGGCGCGCAGCCATTCGGAGATCCAGCCGAAGCGCAGGGCCAGCACCAGCTGGGCCAGACGCGGGGCGTCCGCGGGCGTGAAGAGCCCGGCCGCGCGCAGGCGGCCCAGCAGGGCCGGGATGAGCCCGGAGGCGAAGGCCGCAGGGTCCTCCACCCCGGCGCAGCCGATGCAGTTGGCCGCGTCGTACAGGGCCGGGCGCGGCCCGCAGAACTCCCAGTCGATGACCGCGGCGATGGCCGGGCCGTCCGCCGTGTCCCGCCAGAGGACGTTCAGGGGATGGAAGTCCCCGTGGGCCGGGGTCAGCGGCAGGTCCGGCCAGGCGCGCAGCAGGGGCCGGACAGCCTCCATGGGCCCCTCCAGCCGGGCGGCCAGGGCCGGGCGGCGGTTGCGCATGGTGGTCATGAGTCCGGAGAGGTGGGCGGGCAGGTCCAGGGGGGGCAGCTCGGCGGCCAGGCGCTGCACCGGCGAGGGGGCCGGTGGGGCCGGTTTGGCCTTCGGGTCGGGTTTCGGGTCGGCGTTCGGCTCGGCCTCGGGTCCGGCGTCGGGTCCGGCGTCGGGCCCGGCATCCGAATCGGGGGTGGCCTCCGGGGCCTCCGGGGCCGCCGCCCGCGCCAGGGCCGCCAGAAAGTCGCCCAGGACCGCGCCCCGCGCCGGGTCGAACACGTAGTCCGGCCGGGGCAGGGGATCGCTCGGCACATAGGACGAGCACTGCCAGGGCCGTCCCTCGTGGCGCAGCACAAAGGCCCCGTCCGGGGCGTGGCGGAACTCCGGCACGGGCAGGCCCGCCGCCCCCAGGAGCGCCAGCAGCCGGGAGGTGCGCTCGCGCCGCTGGGCCTGGCTCTCGGCCAGCTCCTCCAG
>JBFWIY010000521.1:0-2514 GCA_050255855.1 Desulfovibrionaceae bacterium | reverse complement strand
GTCAAAGCCGCCCCGGGTGCGGCATGTATCGGATACGACCGCCACGGGTCCCGGCGTCCGCGCCCCGGCCGTCCGGCCAGACGGCGTTCCGGCCCGGCCGACCCCGGCCCGGGCTCCGGCGGCCCGGCCGCCACGCGCCGCCCCGGACCTCCGGCGGCGGCGCATCATGAGGAGGGGACATGGACCTGCGCGTGGACAAGACCGGCCCGGTATGGGTGGCGCGGCTGACCGGGCGGCTGGACGCCCTGGGCGCGCCCGAGGCCGAGCCCGGGCTGGAGGCCCTGGCCGCCCAGGCCGCGGCCCCGGTGGCCCTGGACCTCTCGGGCCTGGAGTTCCTGGCCTCCCTGGGCATCGGGCTCATCCTGCGCCTGGCCCGGGGCCTGCGCGCCCGCGGGCTGGGCCTGGCCCTGTGCGGGGCGCGCGGCCCGGTGCGCGAGGTGCTGGACATCGCCGGGCTCTCGTCCATGCTGCCCACGGCCCCGGACCCGGCCGCGGCCGCGGCCCGGCTCGGCGGCGCGACCGGGGCGGCTGGCGCGACCGGCGCGCCCGGCGCGGGATGATGGCCCCGGCTCGCCCGGCCTCGGCTCGCCCGGGCTCGGCCTACTTTGATCCGGCCCGCCCGGCTCTGGTCCGTCCGGCCCCGGCCCGCTTCGGTCCGGCCCGCCCGGCCCGCCCGGCTCCGGCCCACTTCGACCCGGCCCGCCCGGCCCCGACCCACTTTGATTCGGCCCGCCTATTCCGCCCCATCCCGGTCCGGCCGCAGCCCCCGCGCTCCCGGTTTTACTTTCCCCTGGGCTGTTGCTACATTGGCCGGGCGCACCGGCCCGTTTCGGCGCGGCGCGAACGCGATCCAAGGAGCGTGGCGGCATGAAGCGTTTGGCCATGGGCCCCGGCCCGGTCTTGATTCCGGCCTCGGCCCTGATCCTGCCTCTGGTTCTGGCCCTGACCCTGACCGCGGTTCTGACGGCCCGGCCCGCCCGGGCCGAGGCCGGGCTCAGCGCGGCGGAAAAGGGCGAGTTCGCCCTCAACGTGGCCCTGCCCTCGCCCTCGGAGATGTTCCTGGCTCTGGACAAGCTGGGCGGCGCGGACTGGGGCCCGGCCACCGTGGTGCACGAGCGCTACGACTACGGCAGCCCCTACGCCCGCGGGCTCAACCTGGGCGTGCGCGCCGCCGACGGCCTGGTGGCCATCCTGGCCCGGGACCGCAACAAGCTCGGCGGCACCATCACCGTGGTCACCACCCTGGCCGAGGAGCTCATGATCCGCGACTCCATCCTGGAGCGGAGCAAGAATTTCGAGCAGATGGCCGCGGACGGCGAGTGGAAGCGCCTGCGCGACGAGCTGGAGAGCCTGCGCTACGACATCGAGCTGGAGCTGGACCAGATGGGCGACAGCGACGTGGCCCTGCTCATCCGCGCCGGGGGCTGGCTGCGGGCCATGCAGGCCACGGCCGACATCTTCCTCACGCGGCCCTATCCGGAGAACGTCTCCAGCATGTTCTACCAGCCCGACCTGGTGGACTATTTCGCCGGGCGGATGCTGGCCATGGAGCCCGCCGCGCGCAACAACCCCGTGGTGCGCGAGATCATCCTGAGCCTGCCCGAGATGCGCCAGCTGGTGGACGTGGGCTTCGGGCGCCCCGTGCCCCGGGCCAACATCGAACAGCTGGCCCGCCTGGGCGGACGGCTGGTGAAGCTCATCGAGGAGGCCGCCAATGGCTAGCCTGATGCGTTCCCCGGTGCGGGTGGCGCGGCTGGTCCTGGCCGCCGCCGCGACCCTGGTGCTGGTCTCGGCCCTGGCCGCCCTGCTCGGTCCCTGCCCGGCCCGGGCCGACCGCATGGACATCCGCAAGCCCGCCTACGCCCAGTCCGCGGCCTACGAGGCCCAGGGCTGGAGCGTGAAGGACGAGATCATCATCGGCGAGCTGGCCAAGGGCCGGAGCTATTATTTCGACGTCCAGCTCACCACGGGCCTGGAGTACCTGCTGCACTTCCAGGGCGACGCCGGGGCCAAGGCCCTGCGCCTGGAGGTGTACGACGAGGAATTCCGGTCCGTGGGCAGGGCCGATACCAAGGGCGCGGACCCGGCGGTGGTCCGCCTCGCCCCCCAGTGGAGCGGCACCTACCACGTGAAGGCCACGCTTACCGACTGCCGGGGCGCGTCCGACTTCTGGTTCCTCCTGGCGGGCTACCGCTAGGCGGGCCGGGAGGCGGCGTGTTCGCCCGGCCCTGTCCCGTCTTGGCCGTCCCGGCCGACTCGGCCGCCGCGCGGTCCGTCCCGGTCGCGCCCCGCGCGCCCCGTCCGGTTTGCCCGGCCCCGGCGTTCATTTCGACTTTCCTTTCGGTCCCCACCCCGGCCCCCATTCCGACATTCATCCCGGCCGCCCGGAGGCCCCGGCCATGAGCCGCCGCCGCAAGCCCGGCCGCCGGGGGCTGCGCCGGTTCCCGCGCGGGGACGCCCCCCCGCCCCTCGGCCGGGGCGCGCCCGAGGCCCTGGGCGACGCCCGGGTCGTCG
>JBFWIY010000520.1:0-2516 GCA_050255855.1 Desulfovibrionaceae bacterium | reverse complement strand
CCCTGGTCCGCCACCTGCTGGACCGGGGCGTGGACGCCGAGCTGCTGCTCCTGGATGCCGAGGTGGGCCACTTCCTGCCGGAAAACGACATCGTGGAGGACGGCCGGTCCCCCCGCGTCCGCTCCCTGGCCTGGGGCAGCGTGCGGAGCTTCGGCCTCCCCGCCCGGGAGGTGCGCGCCAGCCTGCAGGACTACGACATCCTGTTCGGCAGCGGGAGCAGCCCGGCCTTCGCCCACAAGGCGGGCCGCCGCCTGGACGTCTTCTCGCCCTCCGGAGGCGACATCTTCTTCATGCCCTTCCTGCGCCACGTTCGTCCCTCGCGCTACCTGCTGCGCAACCTCGCCCTGGCCCGCCACCAGATGCACGGCATCCGCGAGGCGCGCCACCTGTTCCTGTGCCCCACGGACGACGAGTACGAACGGCACATCGGGCGCGTCCGCTACCGCGGCCGACGCGTGCGCGCCATGCTCCCCACCGTCTACACCCCGGTGTACAACCCGCAGTTCCTGGAGCGCTACGGCGACGCCTGCGCCTGGCTGCCCCGGTTCCGGGCCCTGCGGGAGCGGTGCGGGCTGATGGTCTTCCACCACACGCGCCACATGTGGACCGCCACCGACGGCTGCTGCCACACCAAGGGCAACGACATCCTGGTGCGCGGGTTCGCCCGCTTCGTGCAGGCCCACCCGGACGCCCGCGCCGTGCTCGTGATGTTCGAGTACGGCGAGGACCACCCCGCCACCCGGGAGCTGGTCCGCCGCCTGGGCATCGAGGCCAGCGTGGAGTGGTTCCCGGTGCTGCCCCGCAAGGAGATCATGGCCGGCCTGGCCCTCTGCGACATCGCCTCCAACGAGTTCCACGACGGCTGGATCGGGGGCGGCACGGCCATGGAGGCCATGGCCATGGCCAAGCCCATCCTCCAGTACCGCAACGACGAGATGAACCTCCGCCACTTTCCCGAGCTGAGCCCCACCGTCAACGTCCGGACCGCGGAGCAGATCGCGGACGCCCTGGAGGACTGCCGCCGCAATCCGGAGAAATACGCCGAGATCGGCCGGGCCGGCTGTCTCTGGCACCAGCGCTACTGCATCGACAGGACCCTGGACGCCTACCTCGACGCCATCCGCCAACGGGAGGAGGGCGCGCCGCCCGCCGGGGAGGAACGCCCATGAGCCCGGGCCGCCTGCAACTCGTGTCGGACATCCTGCGGCGCAAGGGCCCGGCCCTGGGCCTGCGCTGCCTCGCCAACCTCGCCCTGCACAAGGCCGACACCCTGCTGCCGCGCCTCCGGCTGCCCCACCTGCCCAGCGCCATGGACATCGAGGTGGCCAGCGTCTGCAACCTGCGCTGCCCGGGCTGCATCCACGGCCACAAGGACGGCCATTACATCCTCCCGCGCCCGAAGTTCATGCGCCTGGACGCCTTCCGCCGCATCCTGACCGAGGCCGGGCCGGGACTGCTCCACGTCAACATGACCCCCCTGGGCGAGGCCTTCCTCAACCCCGACATCTACGACATCATCCGCCTGGCCAAGCGCTACGGCATCCGCCTGACCGTCGACACCAACGGGCACGTCATCGACGCGGCCCGGACCGTGGACAGCGGCCTGGACGAAATCACCTTCGCGGTGGACGGCTTCTCCCAGCAGAGCTACGCGACCTACCGCCGGGGAGGACGGCTGGACGTGGTGCTCCGCAACCTTGAGGCCCTGGCCCGGGAGGCCGCGCGCCAGGGCAGCCGGATGCAGATCAACGCGAAATACTTCGTCAACCGCTTTACGGAGCCGGAACTCGACGCCGCGCGTCGGCACTTCGCGGGCATGCCCGGCGTCTCCTTCTTCGAAAGCTATTTCCTGGTGCCCCCGCCCGACTGGGCCCACTATCGATCCGACCCCTACAGCACCACCGCGGAGCTGCACGACCAATGGGCCCCCGTCGGCGGGGGGGGGGAGGACCTCTACTACCGGGACGAGGCCTCGGGCCTGTACCGGCAGATCACCCAGCGCATGCCGTTCCAGGAGAACTGCTCCGCCATCCGGGACGGGCTCTACATCACCACCAACGGCGACGCCTACCCCTGCTGCAAGGCCGCGGCCCTGGAGACCCCGGCCCTCTACCTCGGCAACGTGCTGAAGGACGGGGTCCGCGCGGTCCATCTCGGCGACGCGGCCCGGACCATCCGCGCCGCCTACGCCCGGGCCGGGGGCCGCTACTCCATCTGCGCCACCTGCTGGGTGAACCGGGCCAAGGGAAACCGCGCGCGGCACATCAACCCGGAATTTTCCACCCCCGAGGACCGGCCATGACCCGCGCACAATCCGACCAGGGCGCCCCGAAGCCCCCCGCCCGAAGCTGGAAGGACGCCGACTTCGCCCGCCTCTGCCGCGCCAACTGGGACATCCTGGAGGGCCGCAAACTCCAGGCCCTGTGGTGCGTGCTGCTGCTCGGCGCGGCGGGCCTCACCGAGGGCAGCGCCATCATGGTGCTCATCCCGGCCCTCAAGGGCGTGGCCAAAGGCGT
>JBFWIY010000519.1:0-2519 GCA_050255855.1 Desulfovibrionaceae bacterium | reverse complement strand
GGCGCATCCCGGGTCGCCGGATTCCATGCGGTGCAGCAGGGCGCGGGAGATGCCCGCCCGTTCGGCCAGGGCCTCGGCGGTGAGGCGCGCGGCCATGCGGCCCTCGCGGATGAGGTTGCCCAGGTGGGCGAGGGCGTCGCGGGTGTAGCGGGAATACGCCCGCCGGGCGGGTTTGGCCACGGGAACCTCGTGCTGTTTATGATACATGAATGGGCGTCATGCGCTGTTCATGGGTCAATATGGGAAATTCTCCAGGGCGTCAAGTGGAGCGTATCATAAATAGATCGTAAGAGTATATTTGCGCTGTTTATGATACGTCGCCGCGGCGCAGCTTGTCGCGGCGGTTGCCGCCACGGCGTGCTGCGCCGCGCGGGGAGGCTTCCCCGGCTCGTCCGCCCGGCGGCGGGCTACCGCCCTTCCACGGCCAGCTCCTCCAGCCCGGCGGGGTCGAGGAGGGTAATGACCCGGCCCTGGACGCGGATGAGGCCGTCGTCCTCCAGCTTGCGCAGGGCGCGGGACAGGGTCTCCTGGATCGTGCCCAGGTAGGAGGCCACCTGGCCCTTGGTCATGTCCAGGCGGACCTCGTCGACCCCGGACGAGGCGCGCAGCATGAGCAGGTGGGCGGCCAGGCGGGCCGGGACCTCCTTGAGGCTCAGATGGGAGACCTGGCGCACAAAGCCGCGCAGGCGGCCCGCCAGCAGGGCGAGCATCTGCAGGGCCAGCTCCGGGTCCGCGGCCACCCGGGCGCGGAAGTCGCGCCGGGCCAGGAACAGGACCTCGCTGTCCTCCATGGTCTCGGCGTCGGCCGGAAAGGTCTTGCCCTCGAACACCGCCACCTCGCCAAAGGCGTCGCCCGGCTCCACCAGATGAAGGATCTGCTCCTTGCCGCTGGGGGAGGCGCGGAACACGCGGACCCGGCCCGTGACCACGGCGTAGAACCCCGAGGCCTCGTCCCCGGCGCGGAAGATGACCTGGCCCTTGACGTAGCTGCGCAGCTGGCTGATGGCGGCCAGGGCGGAGCGCTGGGCCTCGGGCAGGCCCTCGAACATGCGGATGCGGCTGACGGCGTCCAGGGTGCGCATGGATCCTCCAGGGAGCGGCCGGGAATGATGGGGGCAACGGAGCGGGGCGGCGTTCCTCGCGATTCTGGACCGAAATTTGACGCAGATCAGGGAAAAACGCAATCCGCCATGCAAAAGGATCGAATCATGCGCATGACATCCCAATTCCGGAGCCAAGTTCGGAGCCAAGTCATGGGGCTGGTGCTGCCCGTTGTGGCGCTGCTGGCCCTGGCCGCGCATTTCTGGCGCGCCGGGGAGCCGGGCTGGGCCGCGGCCGGGCTGGGCCTGGCCGGGCTGCTGACCGCGCGCCGGGCCTGGGTCCGGGTGGGCGCGGCCTGGGCCCTGGCGGCCGGGACCGGGGTGTGGGGGCTGACGGCCGGACGGCTGGTGGAGGCCCGCCTGGCCCTGGGCCTGCCCTGGCGGCGCGGCGCGGTGATCCTGCTGGCCGTGGCGGCCCTCACCGCCCTGGCCGCGGCCGGGCTGCGCGCCCGCGCGGCAGGGGCGGGCGAGCCCGGGGCCCATGCCGCCCGGCGCGGCGAACCCTGGGCCACGGGCGCGGCCCTGCTCGCGGCCGGGCTGCTGGCCCTGACCCGGGAGGCCTCGCCCCTGCCGGTGCTGCTCCTGGACCGCTTCGCCCCGGGCTGGGGCGGGCTGGAGGTCTTCGGCCTGGCCCTGTACGCCGGCTGGCTGACCGGCCGCATGCTGGCCGCGCGGGACACCGCCCGGCTGCGCCTGGCCCTGTGGGCCGGATTTTCCGTGGTCTTCTTCGGCCAGCTCCTCCTCGGCCTGGCCGGGGCGTCGGAGCTACTCATGACCGGGCGGCTGCACCTGCCCGTGCCCGCGCTCATCCTGGCCGGTCCGGCGTACCGGGGCGGGGGCTGGTTCATGCTCCTCCTGTTCGCCTCCACCGTGGCCCTGGCGGGCCCGGCCTGGTGCAGCCACCTCTGCTACGTCGGGGCCTGGGACAACGTGGCCGCGCGGGGCCGGGGCGACCGGGGCAAGACGGCGCGGCCCATCTCCCGATCCTGGCTGTGGGGAGGGCGCGCGGCCATCCTGGCCATGGTCCTGGCCGTGGCCTACGCCCTGCGCCGCCTGGGGGTCCCGCCGGAGACGGCGGTCTGGCCCGCGGCGGGGTTCGGCCTGGCCGGGGTGGCGGTGATGGCCTTTGTGTCCCGGCGGCGCGGGGTCATGGCCCACTGCACGGCCTGGTGTCCGGTGGGCCTGGCGGCGGTGCTGCTCGGGCGGCTCAACCCCTTCCGCATCCGCATGCGCCCGGAGTGCACGCGCTGCGGGGCCTGCGCCCGGGCCTGCCGCTACGGGGCCCTGGACGCCACTGCCCTGGAGCGCGGACGGGCGGGGCTCTCCTGCACCCTGTGCGGGGACTGCCTCGGGGCCTGTCCCCGGGGCGACCTGGGCTTCCGCTTCCCCGGGCTCTCCCCGGCAACGGCGCGGGGTCTC
>JBFWIY010000518.1:0-2519 GCA_050255855.1 Desulfovibrionaceae bacterium | reverse complement strand
CCCCACATCTCCGTTTGTTTTTCCTCCGCGCGGCTTTTCTAGCCGTTTTTTTACTCGCGCCCTCACGGACCCTCGGCCCGGCGTTGTCCGGCCTCCGGGCCGGGCGGGGGCGGGCCAGGAGTCGACAATTTCGTTGACTTGTCACGTATCTTGGGTACGGATAGCCTATGTACCGAGGGATGTCCCCGCTGGATAGGGGATTCCCCTAGTCGGGGTTGACAAGCACGGGAAAATACCCCAAACGTTGCACCAGCAACTCGGCTCCATCCTGGTTCGGTAGGCACTTGCCCCCCCTTCCCCGTCCGCTCTCCCCGGGGGTCGCCATGTTCGTTTGTACCCCGACCGGCGGCCCCGGCCGTTCGGTTCACTGATAGGAGAACGCATGCCCAAGCCCAAGAAAAAATGTGACGAAGCACTGGAGAAGTGGTTCGAGACCGCGTTGGAGCGCATCAAGAAGGCCACCGGCGCGCGCACCCAGGTGCAGCTCGCCGAGGTGCTGAGCGTCCGCCAGTCCTCCATCTCCGACGCCAAGCGCCGCTGCTCCATCCCGGCCGAATGGTACCTCAAGTTGTACCGCAGCCACGGCCTGGACCCCGACTGGATCGCCGACGGCGTGGAGCCCGTGTACGTGCACCCCGGCAAGGCCAAGGTGCCCGCGGACCTGCTCCTGCGCGAGACTCCGGCCCCCTACGGCAAGCCCCACTCCCGGGGCCGCCTGGTGCCCGTGTCCTCCATGGCGGGCAAGGGTTCCGGCCAGACCTGGAAGCCCCAGCCCGTGGACGACATCTCCATCCCGGAGTCCTTCTACAAGGACAACCTCCAGGTGGTGCTGGTGGACAACAAAAGCATGGATCCCATCATCACCCGCGGGGCCTTCGTGGGGATCGACACCATGCAGTGCCAGCATCCGGACGGAGACCTCTGCGCCGTGTACTTCCCCCACCAGGGGCTGCTCATCCGCCGGGTCTACTTCCAGAACGACCAGTTCGTGCTCCGCGCCGAGAACGGCGAATTCGAGCCCCTGACCGTGCCCGCGAGCGAGATGGACAAGCGCACCGTGGGCCGCGTCATCTGGGTCCTGCAGAACTTCGCCCCCCTTTGATCCGCCGCCCCGCGATGTTGATCGGGAGAGCCCTTCGGGCCCTCCCGGTTTCGTCGCGTCCGGCCGGGCGGGCGGACGCCCCACTTTCCCTGGCGCTCGAAGTCTGCTAGGCAGAGAGCCCAACCAAGGACGGCATCATGCAGCAGCAGAAAGTCACCGCGCCGGACATCCTCGCGGCCAAGGGACAACGTCGGCTGGCCATGCTCACCGCCTCGGACTACCCCACCGGCCTGCTGGCCGACGCCGCCGGGGCCGACATGGTCCTGGTGGGCGACTCGCTGGCCATGGTGGCCCTGGGCCACGAGGACACCCTTTCCGTCACCATGGACGAGATGCTCCACCACTGCCGGGCCGTGGCCCGGGGGGCCAAGCGCGCCCTGGTGGTGGGGGACCTGCCCTTCATGTCCTACCAGCCCAGCGTGGAGACCGCGGTGCGCAACGCCGGACGCTACCTGGCCGAGGGCGGCGCCCGCGCCGTGAAGATGGAGGGCGGCCGCGACTTCGCCCCCCACGCCCGGGCCATGGTGCGCGCCGGCATCCCGGTCATGGGCCACATCGGGCTCACCCCGCAGCACATCGCCAACCTCGGCGGCTTCCGCGCCCAGGGCCGCACGGCCGAGGCCGTGCGCCTGCTCCTGGAGGACGCCCGGGCCATGGCCGAGGCCGGGTGCTTCGCCCTGGTCATCGAGGCCGTGCCCGCCGAGGCCTCGGCCCACCTCACCGCGGCCGTGCCCATGCCCACCATCGGCATCGGGGCCGGGCCGCACTGCGACGGTCAGGTCCTGGTCATGCACGACGTGCTCGGCCTGTTCGACCGCTTCACCCCGCGCTTCGTCAAACCCTACGCCAAGCTGGGCGAGCAGGCGCGCGAGGCCCTGGAGGCCTATTGCCGCGAGGTGCGCGAGGGCGTGTTCCCGGACCATGCCCACAGCTTCCACCTCAAGGAGGAGGAGCGCCGGGCCGTGGACGCCATGTTCGGAGCCACGGAGGGAGGCGCGGACCGCGGCCGCGGGCCCGACCATGCCTGAGCCCGCCCACTGCGGCCGCGACGCCGTGTGGCGCGCCCTGTGGTTCGCCTACCTGGGGGCGCTGTTTTTCCTGGCCCTGGGCCCGGTGGTGGTGAACCCCGGGTTCCGGCACGGGGATAAGGTCCTGCACTTGGCGGCCTTCGCCGTGCTGGCCCTGGCCTGGCCCTGGCCGCTGCGCTGGGAGCGGCTGTGGATCCCGGCCGGGGTGGCCGTGGCCCTGCCCGCCCTCATCGAGTTCGGCCAGGAGTTCGCCCTGGACTACGGGCGGCGGCCGGACATCCTGGACTTCCTGGTGGGGCTGCTCGGCGGCCTGGCGGGCCTGGGGCTGCGCCTGGCCCGACTGCGCCGCATGGAGCGCCGGGCGGAGCGCCGCGGGGGGCCGGAGCGGC
>JBFWIY010000517.1:0-2521 GCA_050255855.1 Desulfovibrionaceae bacterium | reverse complement strand
GGGCAGATCATGCAGCTGGGCAAGAAGGCCTGGCAGACCTACGCGGAGAGCCAGGCCGAGGCCGGGACCCCGGCCGAGCCCCAGGCCTAGGCCCGGGACATGGCCGAGTCCGGCCTGGCATCCGGCCCCAACTCCGGCCTGGCATCCGGCCTGGCATCCGGCGTGGAATCCGACGTCGAGCCCGGCGCCGAGTCCGGCGCCGACTCCGGCGCCGACCGCAGCATGGACGGCATCCGCGGCCTGCTGCGGCGGGCCCGGGGCCTGGCCACGCGGGTCGGGCTCGCGGCCGGGCTGGCCGGGGGCCGCTGCCCGGGCTGCGGCCGGACCGTGGCCGAGACGGGCCATGCGCCGTCCGGTCCGGACGCCGCCCCTTCCGGCCCCGCCCCCGACGCCCCGGCCGCCCGGCCCCACGGCCTGTGCCCGGCGTGCGCCGCGGCCCTGGCCCCGCGCCCGGGCGGGTTCTGCCCCAGCTGCGGGGCCGTGGTGGGCCTGCCCGGCCACGCGCCCGAGCCCTGCGGCGAATGCCTGACCGAGCCCCCGCCCTGGACGGGCTTCGCCTGCCACGGGGCCTACCGCGGCCTGCTGCGCGAGCTGATCCTGGGCTTCAAGTTCGCCGAGGGCCTGGGCCGGGTCCGGCTGCTCCAGGACCTGGCCTGGGCGGCGCTGCTCCGCGCCGGGCTGCCCGCGCCGGACCTGCTGGCCCCGGTGCCCCTGCATCCCCGACGGCTCCGATGGCGCGGCTACAACCAAAGCCTGGAGCTGGCGCGCGGCCTGGCGCTGCGCCTGGACCGCCCGGCCGAGCCCAGGGCCCTGGTCCGGCTGCGCCACACCGTGCCCCAGAGCCGCCTGAGCGCGGCCGAGCGGCTGGTGAACCTCAAGGGGGCGTTCGAGGCGGACGAAGGCCTGGTGCGCGGCCGGGCCGTGCTGCTGGTGGACGACGTGAGCACCACGGGCAGCACCCTGCGCGAGTGCGCCGAGGCGCTGAACGCCGCCGGGGCGGCCCGGGTGGACGTGCTGGTGCTGGCCCGGGCCTAGGGACACACGCCCCAAGCGCGCCGCGCGCCCTCGCATCTCCATCGCATCTCCCGGCCCCTCCCCGGGCTTCCCGGCCAACCGGCCGCCCGCCGCCCTCCGAACGACGTCTCCGGACGCCCGCCCGTCGCGCCATCCCGCCCATCCCGTCCATCGTTCCATCCCGGTTGCCCCACGCGCGTCCTCCCCATCGTTCCTGCGCGCCCCCGCGTCTCCGCTCTCCTCCGCCCGGCCGGTCCGACCGCGCTGGTCTCCGATCGCCCCGCGGCTCGCCCCGCCGCCCGGCCCGCCCAGCATTTCCCCTCCCCGGCCAGCCGCGCGCCAAGCCCATGCGCCGGGCCGCCCCGCACCGCCATGCCCCGCGCCCCCCACCTCAGGCCATCGGCTTCCGTCCACCTGCGCCGACCCCTTCGCCCCCCTTCCCCGCACTCGCTCATCCCCGCGATCTTCGCGCCCCCCTCCCATCCTTCCTTCATGGTTTCCTTTTGGTGGGTACTTCAAAAAACCGCCTGCACGGCCTACCATGCCCCCAACAGACAACCCAAAGGAGCCATGCCATGATCGCCGTCACCGGAGCCGGTGGCCAGCTCGGCCACCTCGTGATCCAGTCCCTGCTGCGCGCCGCCGCGCCCGCCGGGGAGATCCGCGCCCTGGCCCGCACCTTGGACAAGGCCCGGGACCTCGCCGCGGCCGGGGTCCAGGTCCGCCACGCGGACTACGACCGGCCCGAAACCCTTGTCCCCGCCCTGGAGGGCGTGGAAAAACTGCTGCTCATCTCCTCCAGCGCGGTGGGCCGCCGCGCGCCCCAGCACCAGGCGGTCATCCAGGCCGCCAAGACGGCCGGGGTCCGCCTCGTGGCCTACACCAGCATCCTGCACGCCGACACCACCCCCCTGGGCCTGGCCGCGGAGCACAAGGCCACCGAGGCCGCGCTCAAGGCCTCGGGCCTGCCCTGCGTGCTGCTGCGCAACGGCTGGTATACGGAGAACTACCTGGCCGCCCTGCCCGCCGCCCTGGAGCGCGGGGTGCTCGTGGGCTGCACCGGGAACGGGCGCATCGCCTCGGCCGCCCGGGCCGACTACGCCGCCGCGGCCGCGGCCGTGCTCACCCGCGAGGGACAGGCGGGCCGGGTCTACGAGCTGGCGGGCGACACGGCCTACACCCTGGCGGAGCTGGCCGCCGAGGCCGCACGCCAGGCGGGCCGCCCCCTGAGCTACCAGGACCTGACGCAGGAGCAGTACCGGGCCGTGCTGATGGACGCCGGGCTGCCCGAGGGCCTGGCCGCCATGCTGGCGGACTCGGACCACGGGGCCTCCCTGGGCGGGCTGTTCGACGACGGCCGCCAGCTCAGCGCCCTCATCGGCCGCCCCACCACGCCCCTGGCGGAGTCCATCCGGGCCGCGCTGTAGGTGATGGCGGGGTCCCCCGCCGGGGCGGTGGGATGCGGGGGGGGGAATGGGGGATGCGGCAAAATGACGAGACGGCGGGC
>JBFWIY010000516.1:0-2522 GCA_050255855.1 Desulfovibrionaceae bacterium | reverse complement strand
CAGACGAGCATGGGCGTCCTGGGCCAGCAGGCCGAGGACATCGGCCGCATCATGCAGGTCATCGAGGACATCGCCGACCAGACCAACCTGCTGGCGCTCAACGCGGCCATCGAGGCCGCCCGGGCGGGCGACGCCGGGCGCGGGTTCGCCGTGGTGGCGGACGAGGTGCGCAAGCTGGCCGAGAAGACCATGACCGCCACCAAGGAGGTGGGCCAGGCCATCTCCGCCATCCAGGACGGGGCGCGCAAGAGCGTGGCCAACACGCGCGAGGCCGTGCAGTCCGTGGGCAAGTCCACCGCCCTGGCCGAGGAGTCCGGGCAGATGCTGGGCAAGATCGTGGAGATCGTGTCCAACACCGCCGGGCAGATCGCCTCCATCGCCACGGCGGCGGAGCAGCAGTCCGCCACCAGCGAGGAGATCAACCACGCCGTGGACGACATCAGCGCCATTTCCAACGAAACGGCCCAGACCATGGACCAGGCCGCCGAGGCGGTGGAGGAGCTCACCAGCCAGGCCCAGGAGCTCCACGCCCTGGTGCGGCGCATGAAGGCGAGCTGATCCCGGCGACCCCGGCGCTACCGCGTCATCTCGGGCCCCGCTCCGGCGGGGCCTTTTTCGTGGCCGCCCCGGCCGCCGAAAAAAAAATCGCCGCCCTCAGGGTGGGCTAAGTCTGCCGGGCTACCCCTGGGTTCACGCAAGCAACTGCGCACAACCCAACGGAGGTATCCCATGTCCCGCATCACGACCACCCTGGTGCTCCTGGCCGCCCTGGCCGCATCCGCCACCCTGGCCAACGCCGCCGCGCCCGGCGGCAACGACGCCGCCCCCGTGCTCAAGGCCGGCGTGACCCTGTCCCAGGCCGTGCTCGCCGCCGAGCGGCAGGCCGGGGGCAAGGCCTCCCGCGCGGAGTTCGAGCGCGGCGACGCCGGGCCCGTGTACGAGGTGGAGGTGGTCAGCGGCGCCAAGGTCTTCGACGTGCGCGTCGACGCCGACAAGGGCACGGTCCTCTCGTCCCGCGAGGACAAGATCGACCACGACCGCGACGGCGGCCACGACGAGGAGCGCGACGACGACCACGGCCGCGACCACGAGGAAGAGGACAACTAGCCCCTCTCCCTCCGGGGCCGCCCGCCCCCGCGCGGGCGGCCCCTTCCCCCGCAGCCCGGCCAGCGCCCCGCACACGCGCCGAGGCCGCCGCGTCCCAGGCTTGGCGAATCCGCGCAACCGCGGTACATTCGGCTCCGGCCCTCCTGGGCGGGCCATCACGGACGGGCCCTCACGGGCGGGCCCCGGCCGGGCCGCGCAACCCGACGAGGAACGCAGCCATGCGGGTATTGCTGGTGGAGGACGACCGGATGATCGGCGCATCCCTGGAGCAGGCACTCCGGGACGCGGCCTACGCCGTGGACTGGGTGCGCGACGGAAGCGCCGCCCTGGAGGCCCTGCGCGGCCAGGACTACGGCGTGATCCTGCTGGACCTGGGCCTGCCCGGCGTGCCCGGCCTGGAGGTCCTGCGCCGCCTGCGCGCCGAGGGCCGGAACGCGCCCCTGCTCATCATCACCGCCCGCGACGCCCTGGAGGACCGCCTGCGCGGCCTGGACCAGGGCGCGGACGACTACATCGTGAAGCCCTTCGAGCTGCCCGAGCTCCTGGCGCGCATGCGCGCCGTGGCGCGGCGCAAGGGCGGCGCGGCCGGGCCGAAGCTGGGCAACGGCGCGCTGGAGCTCGACCCGGCCACGCGCGAGGCCAGCGCGGGCGGCCGGACCGTGCGCCTCACCGGGCGGGAGTTCTCCCTGCTCCAGGCCCTGCTGCTCCGGCCCGGGGCCATCCTCTCCCGGGCCGAGCTGGAGGAGCGCATCTACGGCTGGGGCGAGGAGGTCGAAAGCAACGCCGTGGAATACCTGATCCATGCGCTGCGCAAAAAACTCGGCGGCGACGCCATCAAGAACGTGCGGGGCGTGGGATGGATGGTCTCCCGACCGGCCTGAGGCGCTCGCTCCAGTTCCGGCTCTCCCTGGGGCTGTCCCTGGTGGTCGTGGCCATGGCCCTGGCCGCCGGGGCCTTCTCCTTTCTCTCGGCCTACGACGAGGCCATCGAATTGCAGGATCAGCAGCTGCGCCAGATGGCCGCCCTGGCCGGGCTCCGGCACGCGCCCCCGGCCCCGTATGACCCGTCCGGCCCGTCCGGCGCGGCCGACACGGCCGACGACGACCCCGAGGCCCGGGTGGCGGTGCAGTTCCTGCGGTCCGGGGCGGCCCCGGCGGCGCAGCCCCCGGGCGGCCTGCCCGGCCTGCCCGCGGACCTGCCCGAGGGCCTGAGCACCGTGACCCTGGACGGGGTGCCGTGGCGGGTGTGCGTCCGGTCGCCCCAGGCCGGAATCCGGGTGGCCGTGGGCCAGCGAACGCAGGTCCGCGACGAGATCGCCCGCGACAGCGCCCTGCGCACGGTGACGCCCCTGCTCCTGGTCATCCCCGCCCTGCTGGCGCTGACGGGCGGCCTGGTGCGCCGGATGTTCCGCCCCC
>JBFWIY010000515.1:0-2528 GCA_050255855.1 Desulfovibrionaceae bacterium | reverse complement strand
GGTGGGGGCCTGCGAACGGCCCGGACACGAAGCCGGGCTGGAAAGCCTGGGCTGCATGGTTTCGTCCGACATGGACAGCGTATTCAGCAAATTTCCCAAGGCGGTGGTCATCGACTTCACCGCCCCGGAGGCCAGCGTGACCATGGCCCGCGCCGCGGCCGAGCACGGCAACCCGGCGGTCATCGGCACCACCGGGCTGACCCCGGCCCAGCAGGGCGAGCTGGCCGACGCGGCCCGCAAGATCCCGCTCTTCTGGGCCCCGAACATGAGCGTGGGCGTCAACGTGCTGCTCAAGGTCCTGCCCATGCTGGTGAAGGCCCTGGGCCCGGCCTACGACATGGAGATGGTGGAGATCCACCACCACAACAAGAAGGACGCCCCCTCGGGCACGGCCCTCAAGCTGGCCCAGTGCCTGGCCGAGGCCCGCGGCTGGGTGTACGATGAGGTCAAGCGCCACTGCCGCGACGGCATCATCGGCCCGCGGCCGGAAAAGGAGATCGGCGTCCAGACCCTGCGCGGCGGGGACGTGGTGGGCGAGCACACGGCCTATTTCTTCGGCCCGGGCGAGCGCATCGAGGTGAAGCACTGCGCCCACTCGCGCGAGACCTTCGCCTCCGGGGCCCTGCGCGCGGCCAAGTGGCTGGCCGGGCGGCAGCCCGGGCGGCTCTGGGGCATGGCGGACCTGTTCTAGGCGCGTGTCGCAACGCAAAAAAAACGGCCGGGCCCCGCGCGGGACCCGGCCGTTTTGCATTCCAGGGGGGGGTCAGAAGTCCAGGCGCGCCTGCATGTAGGCGAAGACCCGGCCGATCTCGGCCTCCAGCTCGGCGAAGCGCCGGTCCACCCCGGCCGGGTCGTTGTCCTCGCTCGCCAGCTCCAGGGCCTTGCAGCAGTCCTTGAGGGTCTCGGCCCCCATGGTGGCCGCCGAGCCCTTGAGGGAATGGGCCAGGTAGCGCAGCCGCTCCCGGTCGTTGCGGGCCAGCACCTGGCGGATCTCCTCGATGCGCTTGGGCTCCTCGGTGACGAACACGGTGAACAGCCGGTTGAGAAAGGCCTCCTTGCCCCGCATGGAGTCGAGAAAGGCCTGGGTCAGCGGGCAGGGGGCGGATACGGGGTCGGATGCAGGATCGGGCGCGGAATCGGGCATGAAATCCTCCAGTTACCCAAACCTAGACTTTTTCTCCGCCCGCGTCCAGCTGAAAGCGGGTAATCCCTCACCCCTTGACGCAGACCAGGGGCAGCAGGCGCGCCACGGGCGCGGCCAGTCCGGCCCCGGCCGCGGCCCGGACCACGGCCTCGATGTCCTTGTAGGCCTCCGGGGCCTCCTCGGCCACGCCGCGCAGGTCCGCGCTGCGCACCAGGACGCCGCGCAGCCCGAGCCCGCGCACCACCCCGGCCCCCTTGAAGCGCTTGCGCGCCTGGGCCCGGCTCAGGGCCCGCCCGGCCCCGTGGGGCGCGGAGGCGAAGCTCCCGGCCTCGCCCAGCCCGGCCAGGATGTAGGACGCCGCGCCCATGCTCCCGCCCAGGAGCACGGGCTGCCCGGCCAGCCGGTAGGCCGCGGGCAGGTCCGGACTCCCCGGCCCCAGGGCCCGGGTGGCCCCCTTGCGGTGCACCAGCAGGGCGCGCTCCCGGCCGTCCGGCGCGTGGCGCTCCAGCTTGCAGGTGTTGTGGGACACGTCGTAGACCAGCCGCGGCGCGGCCTGCGGGCAGACCTGGGCCAGGGCCAGGCAGGCCAGGTGCGCCACGGCCTGGCGGTTGGCCAGGGCGCAGTTGACGCCGCAGCGCATGGCCGCCAGGTAGGCGCGCCCCAGGTCCGAGTCCGCCGGGGCGCAGGCCAGGTCGCGGTTGGGCAGGGTCAGGCCGAAGCGCGGCGCGGCCTCCAGCATGCGGGCCGCGTAGTCGGCGCAGACCTGGTGGCCCAGCCCGCGCGAGCCGCAGTGGATGCTCAGGACCGCGTCGCCCTCGCGGATTCCGTAGGCCGCGGCCCGGGCCGGGTCGAGCGCCTCGGCCACCCATTGCAGCTCCAGATAATGGTTGCCCGAGCCCAGGGTGCCGAGCTGGTCGCGCATGCGGGCCTTGGCCTCGGCCGAGACCGCGGCCGGGTCCGCCCCGGCCATGCGGCCGCGCTCTTCGATGCAGGAGAGGTCCTCGGGCCGTCCCAGGCCCTGGCCCACGGCCCAGGCCGCGCCGCCGCGCAGCATGGCGTCCAGCTCGTGGTCCTCCAGGCGCAGGGCCCCGCCCCGGCCCACCCCGGCGGGCACGGCCCGGAACAGGGCCTCGGCCAGGGCCTCCTGGCGGGCGAGCACGTCGTCGCGCGTCAGCCCCGTGGCCAGACAGCGCACCCCGCAGGCGATGTCGTAGCCCACGCCCCCGGCGCAGACCACGCCCCCGGCCGCCGGGTCGAAGGCGACCACCCCGCCGATGGGGAAGCCGAACCCGGAGTGGCCGTCGGGCATGAGCACGGCGGCCCCGGCGCGGCCGGGCAGGGCCGCGGCCTCGTCGAGCTGGCGCAGGGCCGCGGGGTCCAGGCG
>JBFWIY010000514.1:0-2534 GCA_050255855.1 Desulfovibrionaceae bacterium | reverse complement strand
CACAGCGCCAGGATGCGCTCGTAGTCCGCGCACTGGCCGTAGAGGTCCGTGGGCACCACGGCGGCCACGCGCCGCCCCTCGGCCGCAAAGGCCTCCAGCGCCTCGGCCAGCCGCTCGGGGTCCATGTTCCAGGTGGCCTCGTCCGCGTCCACAAAGGCCAGCTCCGCCCCGAGCTGGGCGGCCGGGGCCACGGAGCCCACAAAGGTCAGGCTGGACCCGATGACCACGTCGCCCGGCCCCACCCCGAGCACCCGCAGGGCCAGGTGCAGGGCGGCCGTGCCGCTGCTGAGCGCGGCGCAGTAGGGGAACCCGGTGTACTCGCTGAAGGCCCGCTCAAAGGCGGCCAGCTGCGGCCCCAGGGGAGAGATGTAGTTGCAGGCGAAGGCCTCGCCGATGCGGGCCTGCTCCTGCCCCGACATGTGCGGCGGGGACAGGAATATCCGGGACGGTTGATTGCGGGTTTCGCCCATGCGGCGGGGCCTCCGGCCCGTGCGGCTGGCTACTTGCGGTACGGTCGAGCCGGGACGCCCAGCCAGATCTCGTCCCGGGGAATGTTCCGGGTGACGGCCGCGCCGGCCCCCACCACGCTCCAGGCCCCCACCGCGATGCGCGGCATGATGGTGGAGCCGATGCCCACCAGGGCCCCTTCCTCCACGCGCACCTCGCCCCCCAGGTTCACCCCCGGGGCCACGTGGGCGTGCGGGCCGATCACGTTGTGATGGTCCACCGTGGAGCTGGTGTTCAAAATGGTGTTGGCCCGGATCACGGACCCGGGGTTCACCACCGCCCCGGCGCAGATCATGGCCCCGTCCTCCACCACCACGTCCGGGGCCAGGATGGCCGAGGGATGGATGGCCGTGACGAAACTCTCGCCCGCCTCCTGGAGCACCTGGAAGAACCGCTTGCGGATGGCGTTGTCCCCCACGGCCACGATGACCGCGTCGTGGGCGATCTCGCTCACGGCGCGCACCGGCCCGAGCACCCGCAGCCCCATGATGCGCTTGCCCTGCAGATTCTCGTCGTCGTCCAGAAACCCCTCCAGCTCGATGTCGAGCCCCCGGGTCCACATCTTGAACAGAATGTCCGCCACGACCTCGCCGTGACCGCCCGCGCCGATGATGAGCACCTTCATGCGCCGTTCTCCCTCCTGCTCCGTATTGCCTCGGCCCCGGCGGGTGCGCCCGGGACCGTCATGCCCTCGTCAGGCCGCGCCCAGACTCAGGGCCAACGCCCGGGCCACGTCCCGGACGTCCGCCTCCGTGAGCTTGGCCGAAAGCGGCAGGCTCATGGTCCGCCGCCCGATGTCCATGGCCGCGGGCCAGTCCTCGGGCCGCCAGCCGAAGCGCTCCTGATAGAACGGATGCTCCGGCAGCGACAGATAATGCACCCCCACGCCGATGCCCTCGCGCGTCATGCGCGTCAGCACCTCGTCCCGCGTCACCCCGGCCGCGGCCTCGTCCACCAGCACCGTGTACAGGTGCCGGGCGTGGCGGCCCCGGGGGTCGTCCGGCGCGGGCAGCGCGAGCGGCAGGCCCGCCAGCAACTCGTCGTACCGCGCCCAGTGCGCCTCGCGCACCGCGTGGTTCCGCTCCACCCGCGCCAGCTGGTGGATGCCGATGGCGGCCTGGATGTCCATCATGTTGTACTTGAACCCGGCCCCCACCACCAGATAATGCTTGTATCCCTCGTCGGAAAATCGCTTCCAGGCGTCGGCGCTCATGCCGTGCAGGCCCAGGATCTTGATGCGGTCCAGATCCTCGCGCCGCTTGGCCAACACCATGCCGCCCTCGCCCGTCACCACGTTCTTGGTGACGTAGAAGCTGAAACACCCGAAATCCCCGAACGTCCCGGCATGCCGGCCGCGCCACGTGGTCTCGATGGCGTGGGCGCAGTCCTCCACCACCTTGAGCCCGTGCTCCGCCGCAAGGGCCATGAGGGCGTCCATGTCGCAGCTGCGCCCGGCGAAATGCACCGGCAATATGGCCCGGGTGCGCGGGGTGATGGCCCGGCGCACCGCCTCGGGGTCGATGTTCAACGTCCGCGGATCCACGTCGGCCAACACCGGGGCGCCCCCGGCATGGATGATGGCGTTCACCGTGGCGCAAAAGGTCAACGGCGTGGTGATGACCTCGTCCCCGGGACGCAGATCCAGGGCCACCAGGGCCATGTGCAGCGCCGCCGTGCAGGAGTTGAAGGCCGCGGCGTGCTCCGCGCCCGCATAGGCCGCGAACTCGCGCTCGAACCGGGCCACCTTGGGACCCGTGCCCAACCAGCCCGACCGCAGACAGTCCTGCACCTCGTCCATCTCCGCCTGCTCGATGAGCGGCGAACCGAACACCAAAAAACGCTCCTTGGAACGAATGGGCATACCGGCTCCTGTTGGCGCTCGGACTAGCAGAAAACCCCGCCCGGGACAACACATACCGCCCGCCCCCACCCCGGCTGGCTGGTGCAGGAATGCCGCCGGCGGCCGGGGGGGCAGCGGCCCCCCCGGACCCCCCATTTTGCGCCGCGATGCCCGCTTGGCGCGCGTG
>JBFWIY010000513.1:0-2552 GCA_050255855.1 Desulfovibrionaceae bacterium | reverse complement strand
CTCTCCGGCGGGGCCGGGAGCGACGTGCTCGACGGCGGCTCGGGCGACGACACCCTGTACGGCGGCGGGAAGGACAGCGGCGTCGGGGACGGCGCCGATATCCTGATGGGCGGCGACGGCAACGACGCCCTGTACGGCGGGGCCGGGCAGGATCTCCTGTTCGGCGGGACCGGCGCCGACACCCTCGACGGCGGCGCGGGCGACGACAGCCTGCTGGGCGGCGACGACGCCGACACCTTTGTCTTCGATGCCCACTCGGGCCATGACATCATCGCGGACTTCGGCCAGGGCGCGGACCGGCTGGAGTTCCAGGGCGGGCCCGGGGCGGAGGGCCTGAGCGTGGCCTACGACAACGGTGACACCGTCATCACCTACGGGGATACCACCGTGACCCTGCTGGGCGCGACGCTGACCCTCGAACAGGTCCTGGACGCGTCCAGCTTCACGGACAGGGAATCCGGGCCGGGCCAGGGCGTTCAGGCAGAAGCCGACTCCTGGTAGGCCGGTCGGATCCGGCCTGACCAACGGGATGAAAACGGCGCGCCGCCATGGCGCGCCGCGTGGAATGGTGCGCCGGGCCACCGGCGCGGCCGGCCGCCCGCCGTGGCGGCCATGAGCACGGGCACGAAGGGGGCAACCATGCAATATCTTGATGAAATACTGCGAAGAATATCCGGACGGACAGGGGAGTTGGAGCGGCTGCGACGAGCGGACGGGCCCCAGGCCCGGGCCCGGGTCCTGGCGGAGCTGGCTGCGGAATACGGCCTGGCGGTGACGCCGGAGGCCCTGCGGCGCGAGATGGACGAGCGCCCGTACAGCGAACTGGCCGACGGCGAACTGGCCGATGGCGAGCTGGCCCGGGTGGTGGGCGGCAAGGCCAACAGCGGCGGCGCGGGCGACGACACCATCAACAGCGATGGGGGTTGGGCCTACGGCCATGGGGGAGCGGACACCATGACCGGCGGCGACGACGGCAACATCCTCAAGGGCGGCTCCGGCGACGACAGCATGACCGGCGGCGACGCCATCGACGCGCTCTACGGCGGTTCCGGCGACGACGTGATCCATGGCGGCGGGGGCGGGGACCTCCTGACCGGCGATTCCGGACGGGACACCCTGTGGGGTGGCGACGGAAATGATAACATGTACGGCGGAATGGGCGACGACGAACTGCACGGTGACGAGGGAGATGACATGCTCCACGGGGGCTCCGGGGACGACGCCCTTTTCGGCGGCTCGGGCGCGGACACCCTGGAGGGCGGCCTGGGCCACGATACCCTGACCGGCGGCGACGGCGCGGACGACCTGGACGGCGGCTGGGGAGACGACGACCTTTCCGGCGGCTCGGGCGACGACCACCTGGACGGCGGCCTGGGCGCGGATACCCTGACCGGCGGCGACGGCGCGGACGACATGAACGGCGGTGCGTTTCACGACGTGCTCGACGGCGGGGCGGGCGACGATACGCTCCTCGGCGGCGTGGGGGACGATACCATGGACGGCGGCGCGGGGGATGACATCCTCGCGGGCCAGGGCGGTCATGATGTCCTGACCGGCGGCGCGGGGAGCGACACCTTCGTGTTCAGCAACAACTCGGGCGCCGACGCCATCACGGACTTCGACAGCGGGTCCGACACGCTGGAGTTCCATGGCGGCGCGGGCGCGGACGGCCTGGTGGTCTCCCACCAGGACGGCGACACCATCCTCAGCTACGGCCAGAGCCGGGTCATCCTGGAGGGCGTAACCCTGGACCGGGATCAGGTGCTGGCGGCCTCCAGCTTCGCGGAGGCCGGGGATACCGGGTTCATCGGCTGACGGCGCATCGGCCTCCCGGAGACGGGCTTGCCAAGCCGGGCGCGGCGGGGCATGAGGGGGGCATGGCCGCCGCGATGGACTCATCCCCCTCGTCCGCCCCGGAGCGGGCCCGTTTCGGCCGCCCGGCCGGGCTGCCCGGGGTGGAGCTGCTCACCGCGCGCTTCGTCACCCAGACCTTCTCGCGCCACACCCACGAGGGCTACGCCATCGGGGTCATCGACGCCGGGGCCCTGGGCTTCCGCTACCGGGGCGAGGCCGTGGTGGCCCCGGCCGGGAGCGTGAACCTGGTGGTGCCGGGCGAGGCCCACGACGGGCACGCGGCCGACGCCGCGGGCTGGGCCTACCGCATGTTCTACCTGCCCCCGGAGCGGCTGGCCGAGGCCGAGGCCGCCCGGCGCGGGGCCGACCCGGACCGGGGGCGGCTCCCCCATTTCCGGCCCGGGGTCATCCACGACCCGGTCCTGGCCGCCCAGGTGGCCCGGGTGCACGACGCCTTGGCCCGGCCCGGGACCCCGCGCCTGGCCCGGCAGGAGCTCCTGGCCGGACTGCTGGAGCGCTGGGTGGCGGGCTGGGCCGAGGCCTCCTCCCTGGGCGGCCCGGCGCGCGAGCCCGCGGCCGACCGCGACGCCCGAGTGCGGGGCGGGGTGGCCCGGGCGCGGGAGTTCCTGCACCAGACCTTTCCCGACGACCCCGGCCTGCCCGAGCTGGCCCGGGCCGCGGGCCTGAGCCCGTACCAC
>JBFWIY010000512.1:0-2564 GCA_050255855.1 Desulfovibrionaceae bacterium | reverse complement strand
ACTACCGCATGAGCAACATTCTGGCGGCCATCGGCCTGGGCCAGCTGGCCGTGCTGCCCGAGCGCGTGGCCCGGCGGCGGGGCATCGAGCAGTGGTACCGCGACCGGCTGGGCGACCTGCCCGGGGTGGGCTTCATGCCCGAGGCGGCCTACGGGGTGTCCAACCGCTGGCTCACGGTCATGACCCTGGACCCGGCCCGGGCCCGCACCACGCCCGACGCGGTGCGCCTGGCCCTGGAGGCCGAGAACATCGAGGCCCGGCCGGTGTGGAAGCCCATGCACATGCAGCCGGTGTTCGCCACGAACCGCTGCTTCGGCGGGGCGGTGGCCGAGCGGCTCTTCGCCCGGGGCGTGTGTCTGCCTTCGGGCACGGCCATGGGCGAGGCGGAGCTGGAGCGCGTGGCCGCCGTGGTCCGGCGTCTGGCGGCCTAGGGCGGCCTGGGGCGGGAGGAGCATGGCGGTCAACCTGCGCAACGGAAAATTCTGGGTCATGCTCCTGGCGGACGCGGTCATCTTCACGGCCGCGCTGCTCGGGGCCTACCTGCTGCGCTTCGACCTGGCCCTGCCCGAGGCCTACCGCGCCCAGGTCCTGGGCATGCTCTGCTGGGTCGTGCCGGTGAAGCTGGCCCTGTTCTTCGGGTTCGGCATGTACAAGGGCATGTGGCGCTACACCAGCCTGCCCGACTTCTACCGGCTCCAGGCCGTGACCCTGCTTCAGTCGGTGCTCATCGCCGGGGGCTACTGGGTGGAGACCGGGTTCGCGGGCTACCCGCGCAGCGTGTTCGTGCTGGACTGGGTGTACACCCTTTTCGGCAGGGTGGGCCTGCGCGTGGACATCCGCAGCTTCTCCGCCCTGCGCTCGGGGACGGACGCGGCCGAACCGGCGCGCCGGGCGCTCATGGTGGGGGCGGGCCGGGCGGGGGAGCTGGTCTGGCGCGAGCTGGCCACCAACGCCCGGCTCAACTACCAGCTGGTGGGCTTTGTGGACGACGACCCGGCCAAGCAGGGCCGCGCCATCCACAACAAGCCGGTGCTGGGCGGGGTGGACCGGCTGGCCGAGCTGGTGCGCGAACGCGGGGTGGGCGAGGTGTTCATCGCCGTGTCCCAGGCCACGCCCCAGCAGATGCGCCGGGTGGTGGAGCAGTGCGAGGCGAGCGGCGCGGCCTACAAGATCCTGCCCGCCCTGGGCGAGATCATGGACGGCCGGGTGGACATCAAGACCCTGCGCGACGTGGACTACCTGGACCTGCTGGGCCGCAGCGAGGTGCGCCTGGACGAGGGCGCGGTGCGCGGCTGCATCGAGGGCCGCACGGTGCTGGTCACGGGGTGCGGCGGGTCCATCGGTTCGGAGCTGGTGCGCCAGCTGGTGCGCTTTTCCCCGGGCCGTTTGGTGCTGGTGGACCACTCGGAATACAATCTCTACCAGATCGAGATGGAGCTGAAGTGGGAGCTGGGCTTCACGGCCTACGCCACGGTGCTCGGCTCGGTGGCGGACGCCGCGCTCATGGACGAGGTGTTCGGCCGGGAGCGGCCCGCCCTGGTGCTCCACGCCGCGGCGTACAAGCACGTGCCCATGCTGGAGCGCAACCCCTGGCAGGCCGTGGCCAACAACATCCTGGGCACGCGCACGGTGATGGACGCGGCCGGGCGGCACGGGGCGGAGCGCTTCGTGCTGGTGAGCACGGACAAGGCGGTGCGGCCCTGCAACGTCATGGGGGCCAGCAAGCGCGTGGCCGAGCGGCTCATGGAGGCCCGGTCCGGCCGGGGCACGGTGTTCGCCGCGGTGCGCTTCGGCAACGTGGTGGGGTCCTCGGGCTCGGTGGTGCCGCTGTTCCGGCGGCAGATCGAGCGCGGCGGGCCCGTGACCGTGACCCATCCCGAGGTGACCCGCTATTTCATGAGCATCTCCGAGGCCTGCCAGCTCATCCTCCAGGCCGGGGCCATGGCCCGGGGCGGGGAGATCTTCGTGCTGGACATGGGCGTGCCGGTCCGGATCGCGGACATGGCCCGGGACCTCATCCGCCTGTCGGGCAAGGAGCCGGACGTGGACGTGCCCATCGTGTTCACGGGCCTGCGCGAGGGCGAGAAGCTCTATGAGGAGCTCATCGCCGAGGACGAGGGCGTGGTGCGCACGGAGCACGAGAAGATCAAGGTCCTCGGCCGGTTGGGATCCGGCGAATCGGCCGGCGGCCCGGACGAGGGCCCGGGCCAAGGACTGGAGGCCGGGGTGGCCGCCCTGGTCGAGGCCGCGGCCCGGCACGACGCCGAGGCGGTGCGGCAGGGGCTGCGGACCCTGGTGCCCGAGTACACGCCCGCTACGCACTGAGCCCGCTGCGCCGCGATCCGGTCTGCTTTTGGTGAGCAGGCACTCATTATCAATAATCAGATATCGCCCGGCGAGCCCCGTTCCGGGGCCTTTTTGGAATTGTGTAAAAAAACAGCCTTTTCTACTTGAAATGTGAGCTAACCTTGTTTATATCCTACATTACTACCGGCGTTGGGGGTCCTGAAGGGGCTTCCGGCCCGGTTGGGATGTGGTCTGCGGCGGCTCCGGCGGGGTTTGCC
>JBFWIY010000511.1:0-2564 GCA_050255855.1 Desulfovibrionaceae bacterium | reverse complement strand
AGGAACAGGCCGACCAGCAGCAGGTTGGCCGCGAACAGCACGTCCGCGGTGCGGCCCTCCACGTCCAGGTGGTAGAGCTGGGTGGTGAAGGGCACCAGGGACACGCAGGCCAGCATGCCGATGTTCAGCCAGATGTGCGCCGAGCTGGTGCGCGTCAGGTAGCGGAACTGGCGGTTGTGCACGATCCAGAACAGCCCGAGCAGGGCGAAGCTCACGAAATAGTTGTAGAGGATCTGCCCCTGCCCGGCCAGCACGGCCCAGAGCCCGGCCGAGTCGTACCGCCCCCCGGCCGGGAGCTTCACGTCCAGGACCAGGATGGTCATGGCGATGGCGAAGATGCCCTCGGTCAGGGACTCCAGGCGGCTCGGCTTCAGGGAGGCGAACCGGGACATGCGACCTCCTTTGCGCGCCCGGCGCAGGGCGGCGTCAGCCCTGCCCGGGCCCCTCGGACATCTCGCGCCGCGCCAGGGCCTGGTTGTAGGCCAGGCCCACGCGGTGCTCCGTCACCGCCCCCAGGGGCAGCATGTTCTCCAAAGACTCCACCACCGGCAGCTGGGACACCCCGCGCCGGGTGATGCGGTCCAGCACCTCCTGCAGGGTGTCGTCCGGGGTGACCACCTCGGGGGTGCAGGTGGCCAGGTCCTTGGCCACCACCAGGTGCGCCAGACCCTCCTCGTGCAGCACGGAGCGGATGTCCCGGAAGCTGATGACCCCGGTGAGGCGGCCGGCCTCGTCCACCATGTGCAGGTAGGGGGCGTTGTCGGTCTTGAAGGTGAACAGGATGCGCTCCAGGTCCGCGGACTCGGGCAGGGTGGGGATGCCCGACTGCATGACCTCGCGCACCAGCATGGAGCGCAGGATGCTGCGCTCGCGCCCGGCCTCGATGTCGATGCCCCGGCGCATGAGCTTGGTGGTGTAGATGGACCCGCGCTTGAGGCTGGAGGCCAGCACCGTGGCCGTGATGCAGGTGAGCATCAGGGGCAGGATGATGGAGTAGGTGTTGGTGAGCTCGAAGATGATGAGGATGGCCGTGATGGGGGCGTAGGTGGTGCCCGCCACCACCCCGCCCATGGCCACCAGGGCGTAGGCCCCGGGCTGGGCCGTGACCCCCGGCCAGACCAGGTGCAGCAGCGAGCCGAAGGCCCCGCCGGTCATGGCCCCGATGAACAGCGACGGGGCGAAGATGCCCCCCGAGGCCCCGGAGCCCAGGGTGATGGAGGTGGCCGCGATCTTCACCCAGATGAGGGTGAAGAGCAGCCACAGGGGCAGCTGGTTGGTGAGCGAGAGGTTCATGGACCCGTAGCCCACGCCGAAGATGTAGGGGAAGACCAGCACCACCGCCCCCAGCCCGACCCCGCCCAGGGCGGGCTTGAGCCAGCCGGGCATCGGCAGGGCCTCGAAGAAGTCCTCGGCCTTGTAGAGCGTCAGGGTGAAGCTCAGGGCCGTGAGGGCGCAGCACACCCCCAGCACCGGGTAGAAGCAGAACTCCCACAGGGACTCCACGCTGTAGGCCGGGATGACGAAGGCGGGCAGGTCGCCGAAGTAGTAGCGGGCGATGCTGGTGGCCGTCACCGAGGAGAGCACCACGGGGGAGAAGCTCATGAGCCCGAAGTCGCCGATGATGATCTCCAGGGCGAAGAGCACCCCGGCGATGGGGGCGTTGAAGGTGGCGGCGATGCCCGCGGCCGCGCCGCAGCCCACCATGGTGCGCATGTGCAGGGTGGGCACGTGGAAGACCTGGCCCACCAGCGACCCCAGGGACGAGCCGATCTGCACCATGGGCCCCTCGCGGCCCACGCTGCCGCCCGACCCGATGGTCACGGCCGAGGCCACGATCTTGGCCACGGCCACGCGCTTGCGGATGCGGCCGCCCTTGAGGGCGATGGCCTCCATGACCTCGGGCACCCCGTGGCCCTTGGCCTCCTTGGCGAAGAACTCGATGATGACCCCGGCCACCAGGCCGCCCAGGGCGGGCAGCAGCAGCTTCTGCCACCAGGGCACGTCGTGGATCCAGGACAGCACGTCCTGGCCGTGGCGATAGAAGACCCACTGCATGAGGCGCAGGGCGTAGCGGAAGCAGACCGCGCCGTAGCCCGCCCCAGCGCCGATGAGGATGGCCAGGAAGAGATCGCCGGTCTGGAGCCGGCCGCTGGGCATGCGCAGCAGGTTGTGCAGCCGCTCCCAGGGGGTGCGCGGCGCCTGCCGCACGGGGCAGGGTGCGTCTCGTTGATCCACGCCCGGACCCTAGCACCATTCCGCGGCAGGATTCAACGCCCCCCCACCGCCCGGCCTTGAGCTGCGCGGCGAAAGCGGGTACAGACCGGCTTGGTCCGCCCGGCCCGGCCGCGGGCCCCATGCGCACGCCATGCCCAGAGCCCAAGGAGCCGCCGTGACCCAGACCCCCGACATCGTGGCCGAACCCATCACCGTGCAGCCGGAATTCGATTTCTGGCTCTACGCCAAGATCAGCGGCGAATCCCGCCTGGACCACGCCCTGCTCGAAACCCTGGAGCATCGCTGGAACGAGTTCAAGCCCGAGCTCGCCGCCCACCGCCTGACCCGCA
>JBFWIY010000510.1:0-2585 GCA_050255855.1 Desulfovibrionaceae bacterium | reverse complement strand
GCCCGCGCGGGCTACTCCACCACGGGCTGGTAGTCCTCGTCGCGCACCGGCCCGCCGTAGTCCATGGGGTCGATGCAGGCGTCGTAGGTGGTGCGGTCGAAGGGGAGCCAGTCCGTGCGGTCGATGCCGCGGGAATAGGGGCGGGACGGGTCCGTGGGGAAGGCCGAGGCGATCTTGATCCAGCGGTCCTGCTCGCGCGCGATGGAGCGGATCTCCTTGGCCACCTCGGTGAAGTCCTGGTCCTGGGAAAAGAGGATGGCCACGTCGTAACGCTCCAGCTGGGCCAGGCGCACGATATCCAGGGCGATGCGCATGTCCACGCCCTTTTCCTGACGCACTTCGAGGTTGAGCTGCTGGCCCTGGAGGTCGAGCACCGGGATGCCCTGGGCGTCGCGCACGGCCTTGCGGCGGTAGCGCAGCTCCCGGGCGTAGGTGCGGATGTTGGCGCGCTCCATGCCCGTGAGCTTGCGGGTCCAGAACCCGTGCCAGAAGGGGTCCTTCTCGGCGTTGGGGATGCCCGTGTAGAAGCGGGTCTCCACCACGGTCCAGCCCTGGGGCCCGGCCACGGCCCAGGCCAGGGATTTGATGTCGTAGTTGGGGTAGGTGTAGCCGAAGCAGTCCTTGACGGCCGCGAAGAGGTTCTGGCCGTCCACAAAGATGATGGCGCGCTTGGATTCCGGTTCCGGACGCATGGGCATAACTCGCTGGTTGATGGGTGGATCCATAATCCCCGCCGGGCAGGGCGCAGATGCCGCAATCTAGGCCAAAAGATAGGGATTGCGCCGCCGCCTGTCAACACGGACCATGACGGCGGGCCGCCCGGCTCCGATCGATAAGTCATATTCAGCTGATATACAATATTTTCATAATATCGATATCCTCCTGCCCCACAGCCTCGCCGCCCCGGGCCCGCCGCAGGAGCGGCCAAGACGCAATATATTGACAAATCCGAATTGCCGGATATATGCTCCGGCCATGCAGCATCTCAGCGAGACCCTCCAGGCCCTGGCCGACCCCACCCGGCTGCGCATCCTCAGCCTCCTGGCCGGGGGCGAGTGCGGCGTGGGCGAGCTCTACACCGCCCTGGAGCTGCCCCAGTCCACCGTGTCCCGGCACCTGGCCGTGCTCCGCGCCCTGGGCTGGGTCCTGGCCCGCAAGACCGGCGTCCGCACCCGCTACCGCCTGGGGCACGAGCCCATGCAGGCCGCCCTGCTCGCCGTGCTCCGCCCCGCCCTGGACGCCCGACCCGAGACCGGCCGCGACCGCGAGGCCCTGAAACGCGTCCTGAAGGAGCAGGGGACCGCCCCCCACCCGCAGAAACCCGCCGTCTGACGGAGCCCGTATGGCCGCCATCCCGCCCAAGCGTCTTTCCTTTCTCGATCGCTTCCTGACCCTGTGGATCTTCGCGGCCATGCTCCTGGGCGTGGGCCTGGGCTGGCTGGCCCCGGGCGTGCGCGACCTCATCCAGGCCGGACAGTCCGGCGCCACCAACGTCCCCATCGCCCTGGGGCTCATCCTCATGATGTACCCGCCCCTGGCCAAGGTGCGCTACGAGGAGCTCCACCGCATCTTCGCCAACGGCAAGGTCCTGGTCCTCTCCCTGGTCCAGAACTGGATCATCGGCCCCATCCTCATGTTCGGTCTGGCCGTGACCCTGCTCTCCGGCCGCCACGAATACATGATCGGCCTCATCCTCATCGGCCTGGCCCGCTGCATCGCCATGGTCATCGTCTGGAACGACCTGGCCGGGGGCGACCGCGAATACTGCGCCGGGCTCGTGGCCTTCAACTCCATCTTCCAGGTGCTGTTCTTCTCCCTCTACGCCTGGATCTTCATCACCTGGCTGCCCGCGGCCATCGGCCTCTCCGGCGCGGTGGTGGACATCTCCATGGGCCAGATCGCCGAGAGCGTGTTCATCTACCTGGGCATTCCCTTCCTGGCCGGGCTGCTGTCCCGGCTCGCAGGCATCCGGCTCAAGGGCCGCGACTGGTACGAACACCGCTTCATCCCGGCCATCAGCCCGCTCACCCTGGTGTTCCTGCTCTTCACCATCGTGGTCATGTTCTCGCTGAAGGGCGAGTACATCGTGGCCCTGCCCCTGGACGTGCTGCGCGTGGCCCTGCCCCTGTGCATCTACTTCCTGGTCATGTTCCTGGTGAGCTTCTGGCTCTCGGCCAAGGCCGGGGCCAGCTACGAGCAGGCCGCCACCCTGTCCTTCACCGCGGCCAGCAACAACTTCGAACTGGCCATCGCCGTGGCCATCGCCGTGTTCGGCATCGACTCCGGCCAGGCCTTCGCCGCCGTCATCGGCCCGCTGGTGGAGGTCCCGGTCCTCATCGCCCTGGTCAACGTGGCCCTGCACTTCAAGCGGCGATACTTCGAGCGGACGAGCTAGGAAAGCCCCCCCGCAGAGCGGGACGCCGTGGCGCTAAGCTGCCTGGTCGCATTCGCGCCCAGCCGGCCAAGCGGGGGAGGAAAGCCTCCGGCGGCCGGGGGGGCAGGGGCCCCCCCGGACCCCCCGATTGGCGGGGCGAAATGCAGAAGGCGCTGGGTGCGCGTGCTGTTCAGCACGGCAACCCAGCGCC
>JBFWIY010000509.1:0-2599 GCA_050255855.1 Desulfovibrionaceae bacterium | reverse complement strand
CGGCGAGGTCCGCCTCTTCCCCCTGCTCCGGCGCTCCAGCGTCACCTGCTCCAACGCCTTTGTCCTGGACGCCCCGGAGGCCGTGGTGGTCCTGGACCCCGGGGCCGACCCCGAACAGCTCGACCGGCTGCGGGACGAGGTGCACGGACTGCTGCGGACCGCCCGGCGGCCGGTGTACCTGGGCCTCACCCACTGCCACTACGACCACTCCCGCCTAGCCGGGACCCTGCTGAAGGACCTGGACCGCCTGGACGCCCCGCACGCCGTGCTGGTCCACGAGGCCGGGGGCCGGGCCATGACCCAGGGCGACCCCATGCTGACCCAGGCCGCCCTCTACCACGCCGAGGCCCCGCTCCTGCCGGACCACCTGGCCCTGTTCGGCGAACGGGACGCGGCCCCGGCCGCCGCCCCCCTGGAGCCCCTGGCCCCGCTCCGGCCCGGGGAGTCCGCCCTGCCCCGGCTGCGCCTGCGCCTGGGGCCGGAGGCCGCCCTGGACATCCTGCACACCCCGGGGCACAGCCCGGACAGCCTCAGCTTCCACCTCGGCCCCCTGCTCTTCACCGGGGACCTGCTCTTCGCGGCCAACCCCGGGGTGGCCGGGGTGGCGGGCTTCGACCAGCCCCGGCTCCTGGACTCCCTGGCCGCCCTGGAGGCCTGGCTGGCCGAGGACACCACCGGATCCACGGTGATCCCGGCCCACGGCCCCATGCTCGACACGGTCCAGGCCCGGGGCATCGCGGCCGACATGCGGCGCGAGGCCGGACGACTGGGCGACCTGCACACCCTGGACCTGCCCCGCGTCCAGCGGCTCAACGACCTGTGCGGCGTGCTCCTGGACGAGGCCGGGCTCTGCCTGGCGGGCATGGGCGGCCGCCTGCTGCGCGCCGCCCACTACCTGGAGGAGCTCGGGGAGGCCGAGGCCGCCGCCGCGGTGCGCCAGGCCCTGGACGTGGAGCGCATGGAGGACTGCGCGGCCGAGCTGCGCGACGCGCGCCGGAACCTGGAGCGAGACGCCCGCGACCTGGACGCCATGTGGCGCGGCCTGGTCTTCCACCACCGCCTGAACCGCCTGCTGGCCCACGACGGCGTGGCCGAACTGGCCGGGGCCGGACTGGTGCGCCGCCTGCGCTGGCTCCTGGACGACTACGCCGGGGCGGTCACCGGATTCCGCTTCAAGAACCTCAATGAGCCGCGCGACCCGGGCGAACTGCTGCGCTCCGCCCTGGCCGAGGCCCGGCGCGACCCGGCCGCGACGGACCTGCTGGCCAGCGCGGGACACGAGGAGTTTGTCCGGGCCCTGGCGGTGCGCCTGGCCGGACCGCCGCCCCTGCGCGGCGTGGACGTCCGGGTAGAGGCCGGGCCGGACCTGCCCCGGGTGGCCGTGGAGCCCGTGAGCTTCCAGGACGCCCTGGGGGCCCTGCTCCAGCACTTGGCCGCGGCCGGGGCGCGGCGCATCCGCCTGGAGGCCGAGGCCGCGGACGAGGGCGGGGCCCTAGTGCGCGTGCTGGCCCCGGACCTGGCCCCGGAGGCCCTGGTCTGGCGCAGAGTGGACTATTTCCGGCTGCTGCTCCGGCGGCAGGGAGGCGACGCCCAGCGGCTGGACGCCCCGGAGGCCGGGTACGCCCTGCGCCTGCCCCCGCCCGCGGGAATCGAAGCGATCCGAGGCTAGACCGTCTCCCGGACGGTGTGCACGGAGGCCCCGCCCCCGTTGTCCAGGCGCTGCACCCGCCCCACGGCCTGGATCTCCCGCAGGGCCTCCTCGGTCCCGCCCAGGATGCGCAGGGTCCAGCACAGCAGCCGCTTCTCCGCCGTGGGGCTCTGGGCGTGGATCTCCACGGACCCGCCGCGGCCGCCGCGGGCCAGGGTGGCCACCAGCTCCCGCAGGCCCGCCCCCTCGTCCCGGTGCAGGGTGTAGAAATTCTCCCCCTGCAACCGCTCGGGCGAGGTGCCCAGGTGGAGGGCGAAGGCCCGGTTGGCCTGGGTGATGTGCCCGTCCAGGCGGAAGCGGCAGACGAAATCCATGAGGTCGTCGGCCAGGACGCGGTAGCGCAGCTCGCTCTGCGTCAGGGCGGCGCGGATCTCCATGTGGTAGGTCACCAGGCCCAGCACCTCGGCGAAACGGTCCACGGCGGCCTGGCCCGGCCCGCGGCCCGCCCCGGGACGCTCCTCGTGGACCAGCACCAGCCGCCCGCGGTTCATGCCGCCCACCCGGACCACCGCGGACAAGGCCTGCCCCACGGGCCCCCGGACATTGCCCCAGACCTGGCCGTCCATCTCCAGCAGCACCGCGGTCCGGCGGCCCGCGCTCAGGATCCGCGGGGCGATGACCTCCACGAACTCCTGGTACAGGGCATCCAGGCTCGGCGCCCGCAGGGCCACCCGGCGGATGTGCTCCATGCCCTCCAGCTCCCGCAGCCGCTCGCGCAGGGACCAGCGCCGCCGTTGCAGGTCGGTGACGTCGCAGGCCAGGCACAGGACCTGGGTGGGGCGGCCCGCCTCGTCCCAGGCGCAGCCGCCCGCATGGACGATGAAATCCATGCACACCTCATCCCGGCAGACATGGACCTGCCCGCGCGACACGCACCGCCCGCCCTGGAAC
>JBFWIY010000508.1:0-2605 GCA_050255855.1 Desulfovibrionaceae bacterium | reverse complement strand
ATCCCCTTTCCCCAAACCTTTTTGTTTCGGGTCGGTCTTGATCCGGCGCGCGGCGCGACGCAACGACCCCGGCACGGCGTCACCGCGCCGGGCCAAGACCGACCCGAAGATGGGGAGTCCAGAGGGGGGCACCCCCTCTGGCCGCCGCAACGTGGCGCTTGGGCGGCTGGGCGCGAATGCGACCAGGCACCTTAGCGCCACGGCGTCCTGCCCCGCATGGGGAGGCCTTGCGACTCGCGCGCCCGGGGCTTAGATGAGCCCGGGTTCGCCGCTGGCGATGAGTTTGAGGTGCTTGTAGGCCTTGGCCGTGGCCACGCGGCCGCGCGGGGTGCGTTTGAGGAAGCCGTTCTGGATGAGGAAGGGCTCGTAGATGTCCTCGATGGTGCGCACCTCTTCGGAGCAGGCCACGGCCAGGGTGCGCACGCCCACGGGCCCGCCGCCGAACTGTTCGATGACGCAGCTGAGGATGGTGCGGTCCATCTGGTCCAGGCCGGACTCGTCCACGTCCAGGCGGGCCAGGGCGATCTCGGCGGCCTCGCGGTCCACCACGGCCTTGCCCTGCACGTGGGCGAAGTCGCGCACGCGCCGGAGCAGGCGGTTGGCGATGCGCGGGGTGCCGCGGGCGCGGCGGCCGATGACCTCGGCCCCTTCGGGGGCCACGGTGATGCCCAGGATGCCCGCGGAGCGCATGACGATGCGGGCCAGTTCGCGGGGCGGGTAGAAGTCCACGCGGAAGAGGCAGCCGAAGCGGTCGCGCAGGGGGGAGGTGAGCAGGCCCAGGCGGGTGGTGGCCCCCACCAGGGTGAAGGGCTCCAGGTCGATCTTCACGGTGCGGGCCCCGGGGCCCTGGCCGATGATGAGGTCGATCTTGTAGTCCTCCATGGCCGGGTAGAGGACCTCCTCCACGCTGGCGGGCATGCGGTGGATCTCGTCGATGAACAGGATGTCGTGGTTGCCCAGGTTGGTGAGGATGGCGGCCAGGTCGCCGGTGCGCTCCAGCACCGGGCCCGAGGTGGAGACCAGGTTCACGCCCAGTTCCGAGGCCATGATCTTGGCCAGGGTGGTCTTGCCCAGGCCGGGGTTGCCGTAGAAGAGCGTGTGGTCCAGCGGTTTGCCGCGCTCGCGCGCCGCGCGCACGAACACGTCGAGGTTGGCGCGCAGCTCGTCCTGGCCGATGAAGTCGGCCAGGCGGCGCGGGCGGATGTTCTCGTCGGCTTGCTGGGTCATGGCTGAGTCATGGGGCTGGGCCGCGCCTGCGGGGGTTGGGGGCCGGGCCCGGGGCGGGTCAGGTCCGGTTGCGGGCGGCCTTCTTGAGCGCCAGCCGGATGGCTCCGGCGGCGTCCAGGTCCGGCTCGTCCTCGAAGATGTCGCGCAGCAGGTCGCGGGCCTCGTCCTCGGTGTAGCCCAGGTTCTTGAGCCCGGCAAGGGCGTCCAGGTACTCGCCGCCGGGGCCGGCGGCGGGGCCCTTGGTCCGGCCGGAGCGGACGGCCGCGCCCATGTCGGCCACGCGGTCCTTGAGGTGCCACATGATCTGGCGCGAGCTCTTGGGGCCGATGCCGGGCACGGCGGCCAGGGCGTCGGCGTCCTGGCGCACGGCCAGCTCGCGCAGGTGCTCGGCGTCGAAGTGGGCCAGGATGGCCAGGGCCTTCTTGGGCCCGAGCTTGTCGATGGTCAGCAGCAGGCGGAAGAGGTCGCGCTCGTCGGCGGAGAGGAAGCCGAAGAGGTCCACGGCGCGCTCGGTGATGTGGGTGTGCACGAAGAGCCGGGCCTCGGGGGCCGGGTCTCCGGCGTGCTCGTCCACCTTGGCCCCGAAGCCCAGGGCGGCGGCGGTCTTGGCGGTGCAGCGCACCTCGAAGCCCACCCCGCCCGGGGTGAGCAGGACCAGGGAGTGGTCCGTGAACTCGACCACGCGTCCGGTGAGATACGCGATCATAGCCCGGCCAGCTTGCGCATGCGGCGCTGGTTGAGGTGGCACACGGCCACGGCCAGGGCGTCGGAGGCGTCCTCGGCCCAGGCCGGGTTCTTCACGCCCAGGATGCGGGCCATCATGAAGGCCACCTGGGCCTTTTCCGCCCGCCCCGCGCCCACCACGGACTTCTTGACCAGGGTGGGGGCGTACTCGGCCACGTCCAGCCCGCCCAGGGCGCAGGCCGCCAGGGCCGCGCCCCGCGCCTGGCCGAGTTTGAGCGCGCTGGACACGCTCTTGGAGACGAACACGCTCTCGATGGCCGCCTCGGCTGGTCGGTATTTCTCCACCAGGGCGGCCACGCCCCGGAAGATGAGGCCCAGGCGTTCGGGCATGGGGCGCTTGGCCGGGGCGTTGATGACCCCGGCCTCCAGGAGCTCGGCCCGGCCGGACGACTCCCGCACCAGGCCGAAGCCCGTGTGGCGGGAGCCGGGGTCCAGGCCGAGCACCACGAGGTCCAAGCTACATGTCCTCCAGGACGTCGTCCGGGAATTCGGCGTTGAAGAAGACCTTCTGCACGTCCTCGTTGTCCTCCAGGGCGTCGATGAGCCGGAGGATCTTGCGGGCGGTTTCGGCGTCCACGTCGATGTAGTTCTGGGGGACCATGACCAGCTCGGCCTCGTCGGGCTCGTGTCCGGC
>JBFWIY010000507.1:0-2609 GCA_050255855.1 Desulfovibrionaceae bacterium | reverse complement strand
GCGGCATGAGCCTGCAGCCCGGCATGGTGGTGACGGTGGAGCCCGGCCTGTACTACCCCGAATGGGGCGGGGCCCGCTGGGAGCACATGGCGGTCATCACCGAGGACGGCTGCGAGCTGCTCTAGGGACGCGGCCCGGCCCGGACCGGGCCAGGCCCTGCGGCGTCGCCCGCCACGGGGCGAGACGCGACAAATCCTGACATGACAACGGAATGCTTTGGCGGGGACGGGTCCTGCCACGGTGGCGCGGCGGCTGCGGGGAGTGCGCCGCCGCGCCCGTGGCGAGGGAGGAGAAGGAAGGAAGGCAGATGACGTTCGACCGGCCCACCCTAGCCTGGTCCGGCCCGGCCGTGGCGACGGCCGTGTGACGGTTGGGCCAAGATGCCGCGACGATCCCGAATTTCCTAGAGGCGGGAGGTCAGCGCCCCGGCCCGGCGGGCGCGGACGCCCCTTGGCGGGCCGGGGCCCGGCCCGTGGCCAACACGTAGGCGGCGATGGCCGCGAAGATGACCGCCCCACCGGCCACGGACGACGCCGGGGGCCGCTCCGCAAAGAACAGGAAGGCCCAGGCCGGGGCCAGCACCGCGCTGATGATGGCCATGGTCGCCATCTCCGCGGCCGGGATGTACCGGGTGGACACGGCGTTCAAGGCCCGCCCCAGGGGCGCGGAGAGCATCCCCATGGCCGCCATGACCAGCCAGGTACGCGGGGCGTAGGCCGCGGGCGAGGCCGGGATGAACATGACCAGGGCGATGCACAGCCCGCCCAGCCCCACCACGGCGAGCCGGCTCATCGCCTTGTAGCGCCGCCACAGGGTCCCGTTCAGGCCGAGGCAGGTCACCCCCAGGACGGCGAAACCGTCGCCCAGGACGTTCCCCGCCGCCAGGGACCCGTTCACCACCAGGAAAATCCCGCCCGTCACCCCGGCGATGGCCAGCCACAGGGCGCGCGGCGTGCGCTCCCGCAGGAACAGCCACGCGGCCGCGGCGGTGAAGATGGGCCGGGCGCTGAGGATGAAGACGGTGTTGGCCACGGCCGTGTGCTTGACGCTGAGCACGAAGCACGTGGCGCTGCCCGTCATGAGCAGGGCGGAGGCCAGCAGGGGCGCGCCCCCGGCCGCCAGGACCCCCGCCAGCCCCCGGCGGTCCGTGAGCTGGATGAGCAGGGCCATGGACAGGGCCGAGAACAGGCCGAACAAGAAGGCCGTGTCCGCCGCGCCCACGCCGGAAAGCCGGACGAACACGGCGTCGAAGCTGAGCAGCAGGCCGCCCGTCAGGGCCGCCAGCCGCCCCTTGCTCCGCGCGTTTTCCGGAAGCAGGGCCTTTACGGATGCCGGGGTCATGGGATACTCCTTGTTGAAATCATACCCGCCGGTATGACGAGTGACCCCTTTTCCTGGCCCTGTCAACAAAATCATACCGAGCAGTATGATTTAAGCACGGAGAGACGCGCCATGGCCATCAGCGAACGCAAGCGCCGGCAGAACCGGGACGACATCCTCCTGGCGGCGGAGGGGGTGTTCCTGTCCGACGGCTACGTGGGGGCCAGCATGGACCGGATCGCCCGGCAGGCCGGGGTCACCAAGCAGACGGTGTACCGCTACTTCCCGTCCAAGGAGGCCCTGTTCCAGGCCACGCTGGACGCCCGGCGCGAGGGCGCGGACAGCCGGTTCCTGGAGGCGCTGGACCAGGACGGGGCGGACCCGCGCGAGGCCCTGACCCGCTTCGCCGTGGGGTTCCTGGAGATGCACATGACCGAGGCGCACCTGGCGGGCATCCGGCTGCTGGTGGCCGAGGGGCCCAAGGCCCCGGAGATGACCCGGGCCTTCTACGCCGTGGGCCCGAGCCGGACCCGGGAGCGGCTGGCCCGGTTCCTGGCCGAGCGCCTGGGGGCCGAGGACCCGGACTACGCCGTCACCATGCTGCTGAGCACCCTGCTCTCCCTGCGCATGAACGTCCTGGTGGGGCTGCGCCCCATCCCGGGCCGCGAGGAGCTGCTGCGCCACGCCGAACGCACCGTGGCGGCCTGCATCCGGGGCCTGAACGGCTGAGCCGGAGGGGAGGAAGGGGACGAGCGCGGCTTCCAACGCGGCGGCCGCCCGCCCGGCCCGCGCCCGGCCCCCCGGCGGATCCCGGTCCGCGCCCCCGGACTCCCTCCCGGCACACCCTGCCGAACCGCCTCCCCCCGAGTATCCCGATTGCGCACCCGGTCCGCACCCCCGGCGCGCCCCCAGTCCCCGCCGCACACCGGCCGCCCCCTGGGCCGCACACCCGGATCGCTCCCCCGACACCTCCCGGAGCGCATCCCCCCGGCGGAGCCCCTCGGACCGCCCCGGCCCCGGCTGCTCCTCAAAACCGCGCCCTGGCGCACCCTGTCGAGCCGCACACCCGGGCCCCCCCACACCCCCGGCCCGACCCGGACGAGGCCCAGCCCCGGCCCGCGCCCGGCCGCCCTCTCGGCCGCCTCCCGTCCCCCGCCGCCCCCAAACGCGCCCCGACACGCCCCGCCCAGGCGCCTTGCCGCCCCCCGGTGCATCCCGGCCCGGCCTCTCCCCTCCAGGCCGCAGACGCCGCGCCGCTTCCCCCCAAGCGCGCCCCGGGCCCGCTCTCC
>JBFWIY010000506.1:0-2621 GCA_050255855.1 Desulfovibrionaceae bacterium | reverse complement strand
CCGGGGTCACCCGGGTGGTGAACCCCTGCTGCAGCCGCGCGGCGTAGCCCGCCGCCTTGCGCGAGAGCCAGCCCACCAGCACCCGGCGCTGGGACTTCTCAAAACGGTAGCCGATGGCCGCGCTCAGGTGCCCGAAGGGCCGCTCGTCCAGCAGTCCCCTGCGGATGAAGCCGCCCCGCTCCAGGGCCAGGTCCAGCCGGTGCGAGCCCTGCAGCTCGCTCAGGCCCGTCCAGGTGGCGTAGGGCCGCCCCCCGTCGTCCATGGCCTGCTTGATCTCCCCGCGCAGCCACCAGCCCACGTGCCGCAGGGCCCGGTCGAACTCGTCCGGGAGCTCCCGGGCCAGCCGGTCCAGGTACGGCCCGGCCGAATCCTCGACCCCGATGATGGTCCCGGCCCCGGCGTAGAACCCGTACCGGCGCTTGCGGGTCTGCACGCGCCCGGCGTAGCCCAGGGCCGCAGGGGTAGCGTCGCGGGTGTCCATGCGGCTCATGCCGCACCCCCGCGCGGGTCGGCCACGCCCAGGGCCACGCGCCACATGGGCCCGTTCGGCCCGGAGCAGGACGGCTCGGGCCGCACGGATCGGATCTCGTAGTCCAGCCCGTCCCAGGTCACGGTGTCCCCGTAGCGCGGGTCCGCGTCCTGCGGGTGCAGCCGGAAGGCCGCGTGCCGGGCCTGGGTCGAGCCGAACCCCTCGGGCCAGTTGGACGGGGCCGGGCCGAACCCGTAGTCCGAGACGATGGCCGTCAGCGCCTGGGGCTCGGCCCCGTCGCGCCGCAGCGCCACCTCGCGCCCCTGGATGCCCAGGATGGCCCGCGCCGTGCCGGAACAGTTCATGGTTCCGCCTCCGGGGCCTGGGCCTCGTGGCAGCGCACCGCCGCGCGCAGGGCCTCGATCTCGTCCATGAGCGCCCGGGTGTTCCGGGCCATGACCTCCAGGTTGGCGGCCGAGCCCAGGTGCCGGGTCTCGTCCAGCAGCTCCAGCCCGGCGCGGGGCACGGGCGCGCACCGCTCGGCGCGCTGCGTGACCCGCACCGGCTCCGGGGCCCGGCGCGAGGCGCAGGCGCTACCGGCGATACAGGCCGTTAAGATGACGAGCCAGAGCGGCAGACGTCGCATCATCCACCACCTCCCCGGGCTTGGGTTCAACGTGCGTGGCCCCGGCCACGATGCGCCGCAGCTCGGCCTCGGCGGCCCGGGCCCGCGCCGCCGAGGCCAGGCAGTCCGAGGCCTGGAGCCGCAGCCCCTGGGCCACCCGGCGCAGGGCGTCCTGGTCCGCGCGCAGGAGCTGCTCCACCTGGAGGCTCTGCTCCAGCCGGGCCGTCAGCTCCGCCGCGGCCGCCCGCTCCCGCTGCCACAGTCCCCAGCAGAGCAGGGCGGCCAGCAGGCCGGCGGCCGCCAGCCCCCAGCCGATCCAGGACGCCTTGCCCTTGAGGAGCCCCAGGGCCGAGGTGAGTAGCGTGAGGGTCACGCCGCCTCCCCGGCCTCGGGCACGGGCACCAGCCCGCCCAGGTAGCGGGTCCGGCCGCCGGTGTGCAGGGCCGTGAGGTCCTGGCGCTGCGGGGCCGCGCCCGGCCCGGGGCTGGAGACGTGCACCCAGCGCCCGAACTCGTGGATGAGCTGCCGGTATCCCAGGTTCATGCGGCTCACGGCCTGGCAGGCCGCAAGCGGCGTCATGCCCGGCACCACGAAGTCCGCGGCCAGGCCGCGGCAGTGGTCCGAGCGCGGGCTGCCCCCCACCAGGGCGTTGAGCCACTCGGGCCGGTAGCCCGAGGTGATGTGCACCGGCCCCAGGGCCTGGCGCACCGGCTCCAGCAGCACGAAGCAGAGGTGCTGCAGGTTCAGAAATACCGCCGAGTCCGGCGCCACCTCCACCGGCCGCCCCAGGCGGGCCGCCGTGGCCGAGCGCGTGAACTCGTCCAGGAAGAAATGCTCGGAAAGCTGCACCCGCCCGCTCATTCCAGCCGCTCCTTGTCGTTGTCCGGTCCGCAGACGTCCACCCCGGCCAGCCCCAGCCCGGCCATTCCTCCTTGGGCCGCGTTGTCCCGGTAGGAGCGCAGCCGGACCTTCAGCCCCTCGGGCACGCGCAGCCCCATGGCCGCCAGATGGGTGCACACGCTCAAAAACTCGTTCACCGCCACGAAGAGCACCATGCAGTCGCGCACGTAGTTGGCCAGAAACGGGAAGGTGCGCTGCATGGCCAGGTCCAGCATGTGGGCGCAGCTGATGACGATGACGTAGAGCACGAACTTGACCAGCCCGCGCCGGGCCTTGGCCCCGGAGAGCGAGCTGGTCACCCAGGCCCGGTGCAGCCCCAGGGCGAAGTCCGTGCAATAGAGCACGAAGAGCGCCAACACCGCCGCGTCGAACCCGCCCACCAGCCACCCGAAGCAGCCCAGCAGCCCGGACCAGAAGGCCTTGAACCCGAAGTGTTCGAACAGCTCCTGCATGGCGCGCCCCCCCTCTGCCCCTTCCCGCCGTGGGGCCCGGCCCCCAGGGGGCGGGCCGGATCGTCACGAGGAGGAAGGGTCGGTTATTCGCCGGTCACCTTGGCGTAGACGAACGCCCCGATCTGCTTGGGCCAGGGCAGCGGCCGGGACTCGGCCAGCAGCCAGAGCACGCTCG
>JBFWIY010000505.1:0-2606 GCA_050255855.1 Desulfovibrionaceae bacterium | reverse complement strand
CACGGTGCGCATGGCCGACCGCATCGTGGTCCTCAACGCCGGCGCCATCGCCGAGCAGGGGACCTGGGAGGAGCTGCTCGCGCGCGGCGGCCAGTTCGCCCGCATGGCCGCGGCCCAGGGCCTCGGCCCGGACGCCTAACCCCAGGAGCCCCCACATGGACCGCCCCCTCGACGTCATCGCCATCCTGGGCCTGTCCTACTGCGGCAGCACCCTGCTCAACCTCATGCTGGACAGCCATCCGGACATCCGGGGCGTGGGCGAAATATGGACCCTGGTCACCCCGGACAGCGGCCTGTCCACCACCTGCGCCAACTGCGGCGAGGCCTGCCCCCGGTTCACCCCGGAACGCCGCCGGGCCCTTGAAAGGACCAATTTCTACCCGGACATCGCCGGATTCTTCCCCACCGACGTCCTGGCCGACAGCTCCAAGACCTTGGAATGGTACGCCCAGAGCACCCGCTTCCCCTCCCGCCGCCCCATCCGCTTCACCCCCGTCCTGGTGGTGAAGCACCCCATCCGGCAGCTCCTCTCCTTCATGCTCCACCTGGACCTGTCCGGCCGCAACCGCATCACGCCCTGGGCCTGGCTCTACCGGGCCACCGGCGGGGCCGTCCCCCGCGGCCGGAACGAACGCCGCCCCCTGCCCCAGCGCCTGGCGCGCGCGGCCCTGTTCTCGAAGCTCCTCTACTGGTATCTCTGGCGAAACAGCGAACGGTTCCGGCGCGAGATCCCCGAGGTGTTCGGCGGCGCGCCCCTCACCATCCGGTATGAGGATCTCGTGGCCGCCCCGGACAAGACCCTGCGCCCCCTGCTGGAGCGCCTCGGACTGGCCTACGATCCGGCCATGGCGGACTGCTACGCCCACGTCCACCACCAGATCGGAGGAAACAGCGGGACCTTGTGCCAGCTGACCGGACAGCGCGCCGAGGTGGAGGCAGGGCATCCATGCAACAAGCAATACTACGGCTCCATAAAGAACATCACGCGGGACGACCGATACCTGGATTTCTTCTCCGACGAGGAGCTGCGTCGGCTGGAGAACAACGACCTCGTCAAGAGGCTCTGCGACGCCTACGGGTACGCCGTCACCCCGTGACCGGCCGCAAGGACACCCTCCTTCCCACGGAGCGCCCATGATCCAGCAACTGTTGCGCATCCCAGGTGAACTGCTCTTCCACCTCCTGGCGGCCATCCCCACCAAGCTCGGGGTGCTCGCCCGCCGCGTGCTCTACCGGGGACTCTGCGCCCGGTGCGGGTCCTGCGACATCGCCACCGGCGTGGAGGTGCATGGCTTCTCCAACCTGGAAATCGGCCACGACTTCTCCATGAACCGCCAGGGCGGACTCTACTGCCGGAACGGCCGGATCCGTATCGGCGACCACTGCCACTTCAACAGCAACGTGCGCATCGGCGCGGACGGCGGCGGGGAGGTGCGCATCGGCGACGGCGTGGACATCGGCCCCAACACGGTGGTCGATCCCTCCAACCACGTCTTCGCCCGGACGGACGTCCCCATCCACAAGCAGGGCCTCCGCTTCGGCCGCATCGTCATCGAGGACGACGTCTGGATCGGAGCCAACGTGGTGGTGGTCCAGGGGGCGCACATCGGCCGAGGCTGCGTCATCGGGGCCGGGGCCGTTGTCCGGGGGGAGATCCCGCCCGGCAGCGTGGCGGTGGGCGTGCCCGCCCGGCCCGTGAAGCGCCGGGACGAAGCGGAGGACCAGCCGAAACCATGAGGATCTCCCTCGCCATAGCGGGCATGGGCCTGGGCGGCGCACAATACGTCATGGCCTGGCTGGCCGGGGCTCTGGCCGGACGGGGCCACGCGGTGCAGCTCTGCACCTTCGCCCCCCCCGGGCAGGCCCCGTTCTTCCCCGTGCCGCCCTCCGTGCACATGACGCCGCTGGACCTGACCGCCCCTTCGGGGAATCCGGCCTCGGCCGTCCGGGCCAACCTGCGCCGTATCCGCGCCCTGCGCGGCGCGGTATTCGGATTCCGGTCCGACGTGGCGGTCAGCTTCATCGACCAGATGAACGTGCTCTGCCTGCTGGCCCTGTCCCGGCGGCTGCCGGTGGTGGTCTCCGAGCGCATCACCCCGGCCCGGCACCACATCGGGCGGCTGTGGAGCGGGCTGCGGCGGCTGACCTATCCTTCGGCCCGGGCCCTGGTGGTCCAGACCGCGGACGTGGCGTCCTTTTTCCCGCCCCGGGTGCGGCGGCGCTGCGCGATGATCCCCAACCCCGTGCTGCCCCCGCCCCCGCCCAACCCAGCGGCCCCGCCCGCACCGCGCCTGCCCTCGCCCTGCGTGGTCGGGCTGGGACGGCTCCACCCGCAGAAGGGCTTCGACCTGCTGCTCCGGGCCTTTGCCCGCTGCCGGCAGGCGCACCCAGCCTGGAGCCTGCGCATCTTCGGCGAGGGCCCGCAACGCCCCGAGCTGGAGGCCCTGGCCGCCGAACTCGGGCTCCCCGCCGCCGAGGTGTTCCCCGGCCCGGTATCGGATGTCCCGGGCATCCTTGAGCAGACCGACGTTTTTGTGCTGCCCTCACGCTTTGAGGGCTTTCCCAACGCCCTGTGCCAGGCCATGGCCCAAGGCGTGGCCGTGGTG
>JBFWIY010000504.1:0-2631 GCA_050255855.1 Desulfovibrionaceae bacterium | reverse complement strand
GTCGCCCTTCCAGGCCAGGTTGGGGTTGATCTGGAGGATGATGTTGTCCTCGGCCCGGCGATAGATGAGGTAGTTGGCCGCGGCCAGGCGGTTCAGCGCGGCGGCCAGGGCGGCGCGGTCGCCGGACACGGCCTGGCGCAGGTCGTCGGTGCGCAGGGCGGCGTAGTTGTTGAACTGGATGCGCCCCAGGATGAAGACGAGCAGGCTCAGGTCCGGTTCGTGGATGCGGTGGTCGGCCACGGCCTGGTCCAGGGCGGCCTGGTAGACGTGCAGGGCGCCGCTGCTCCCCTGCACGGGCGTGAGGTCCGCCGGGGCCAGGGCGGCCACGCCGCCCCGCAGGAATGCGTAGTCGAAGTAGCCGTAGGCCTTGAGGAAGTACTGGAGCCACTGGACCTGCTTGCCCACGGCGTCCACGAAATACAGGGGCCGTTCGGTCCAGACCCGGTTGGTGACCAGCTCCAGCAGCGGGTCCAGGGGGATGTTGCGCAGGCCCGGGAGGTCCGGGGCGTCCGTGCGCTGGAAGGGGTCGCGGATGTCGATGAACACGGCCCGCTCGGCCAGGCCCCGGGCCTTGAACTCGGCGTAGGACAGGGTGCGGTCCAGGAACTCGCCCTCCGGGATGACCGAGTCCCGGTTGGCCGGGGTGGCGCCCATGAGGGTGGCGCGCTCGGGCGCGGCGTTGATCCAGTCGAAGATGCCCGCGTCGTAGGCGTAGACGTTGGTGAAGCCCAGGGCCAGGGCGAGCTGCGCGGCCATGTAGCTTTTGGCGCAGGTGTAGCCGTTGCAGTAGAAGGCCATGGGCAGGTCGGAGCGCTTGGGCCGGATCTGCTCCAGGGCCTCGCCGAAGTCCTCGCGGGACAGGGGCAGCAGCAGGGCCTTGGCCACGTGGGCCACGTCGAACTCGAACTGGGAGCGGATGTCCACCACGATGGTCCGGTCGTAGTCCGCGGCCAGCTGGGCCGTGGTGACGATCGGGACCTCGGGGTAGAGGTTGCGCAGGGGGAAGTCGCCCTGGGCCCGGGCCGGAGCGGCCAGCGCCAGGGTCAGCGCCAACGCCGACATCAGGGCCAGGGCCAGCGCCGGGATGGGCGCCGGAGCGGGCGACAGACGGCGGACGCGCAAAGTGGTGAAGCAGGAGAGGGGCAGCGGCATGTTCGGCCTGTGGAAGATGGGTTGGTGACGATCTCCCGGAAGGGTATACAAGACCCAGTTCACTGTAAAGTCTGGAACATGCGTTTCCTTTCCCCGCATTGACAGGGCCCGGGGCATGTCCCATGATCCGGCCGGGCGGACCACGGCGTCGGGCCGGGGCCGCCGCCATCCGCAGCCGGGGAGGGGGATCATGTCCGAATACCGCATCGTCAGCCGCATCGGCACGCATCTCTCCCGGGCGGAGCGCCGGGCCGCCGCGGAGCTGCTGAGCTTCTCGTACACCAAGTGGCAGAACAATCCCAAGAACACCTCGCCGGTGAAGACCGACACCTCGCCGCCGGTGTACGAGTCCATTCTCTGCCGCGGGGTGCGCGAGGCGGTGCTCTATTTCGAGGGCGACGCCCTGTGCGGGGTGTTTGTCCACTCCCTGTCCCCGCAGTACGACCAGTACCCCCTGCGCAAGCTCTCCTATCTCGGGGCGCGGCCCCTGGAGCGCGGCTTCGAGGCCCTGAAGCGCATCTTCCGGCGCTACGCCGGATTCATGGCCCAGGAGGGCGAGGACGCCTGCATCACCACCGACCTGGACCAGGCCACCCTCAACGCCCTGTTGGTCGAGTGCGGCTTCCGCGAGGTGGAGGACCGCAACGAGACCTACTACCTGCTCAGCCAGCTCTTGGCGCGCAAGGTGGTCAGCTCGGGCAAGGTCCAGGGCGACTTCGTGGTGGACGAGATCATCTCCGTGGCGGGCAAGGCCGTGCGCCGCAACAAGAAGCTGCTCCTGCTCCAGACCACGCCCTTCAACTTCTACGAGGTCTACCGCCGCCAGCAGCGCCTGCGCGTGGAGCGCTCCCTGCCCGAGGGCAACCGCGCGCGCCTGGCCGAGGCCCTGGGCCGCGCCCACGAGGGCCTGTTCTTCGTCTCGGACTACGTGGACGCCGTGACCCTGCGCGACCCGGCCCGGGGCGGGGTGGACACCTCGGCCCTGATGTTCGGGGAGGCCTACGCCGCGGATCCCACGCCCCTCATGGACGGCGAGCGCGGCGTGCTCTGGATGCTGCCCGGGGACGAGGCGGCCCTGCGCCGGGCCGCGGCCCGCACGGTGCTGCGCCCCGGGTTCTTCGACTTTTTGTCCTACTGCTTCAAGATCCTGGGCTCCTACTGCGTCACCACCGGGGTGACGGAGCTGGAGGCGGCCACGGCCCTGGGCCGCAGCCTGCACCAGGACATCCGCCTGAGCTTCGCGGACATGGTGGAACGCATCCTGGCCCCGGCGGCCGAGCCCACGGGGGCGCGCCGGGTCTTTCCCGACGGCCTGGAGCGCACGGCCTGGCGGCTCTCCGGCCCCTACGTGGAGGCCGGAGCGGGCGAGGGCGGGCGGCTGCGCATCCGCAAGGACCGCATGGTGGAGGACATCCTGGGCTGGCGCGGGGCGAGCCGCGCGCCGGTGGTGTATCTGGGCTGCCGGACCCTGGAGACGAA
>JBFWIY010000503.1:0-2646 GCA_050255855.1 Desulfovibrionaceae bacterium | reverse complement strand
ATGCGCGCGCCGTTGTCAAAGTCGGCCCGCAGCTCGGTCTCGTTGCATTTCACGGTGCAGCCGTCCAGCCCCCGGCCGCCGTATCGCTTGAGTTCGTCCCAGACCACGGTCTTGGCCTGCTTGTACAGGGGCGCTATGTAGGCCCCGCGCCAGTCGGTGCGCTGCGTGGCCCTGGCCGCCCGGATGAGCCGGTTGACCGAGAGCACGGTCTTGCCGAAGCGGCGGTGGCAGACCAGCACCGAGAACCGGGCCAGCCCGGCCTCGATCTCGGCCTGGTGGGGCCGTGGCGTATAGAGATCCATCGTCATCTGTCGTTTCCTCATGTTGACGGGCGAGGCGTGCGCGCGTATCCCATGATCATGCGCCATGTCTGCCCGGTTGTTCTCTTTTTGTTGTTCCTGCTCACGCTGCCGGGCTGCCTTGCCTCGTCCGGCCAGCCCCGGGCGGGCCTCACTGCGGCCGAGGCCGAAACCCAGCGGCGCGAGGCCATGGCCGCCGACGCCCTGGACAAGGCGCTGCAGCTCTACCACAACGACGAATACCTGGACGAGGACATGGCCTTCGCCTACCTCGACGAGGCCATCGAGCTGGACCCGGACCAGATCACGGCGCGGTACCGCCGGGCCATCCTGCTCCTGGAGAACGGCCGGCTGGACGAGGCCGAGGCCGACACGCGCCACGTGCTCGGGCTGCGGCCGGACCACATCCAGGCCCGGTTCACCCTGGGCTACATCCTCTACCGGCGCGAGGCGTATCCCGAGGCGGTGCGCGAGTTCTCCCGCGTGCTCGACCGGGACGACTCTGTGTCCGAGGCGTTTGCCCTGCGCGGCGCGGCCTATGCCCGGACCGGCCGCGCCGAGGACGCCATCCACGATTTCGACAGGGCCATCGCCCTGAGCCCGGCCCATTTCGAGGCCTATTACAATCGCGGCCTGGCCCGCATGGAGCTGGGCGACGACGAGGAGGCGCTGCACGACCTGACCCAGGCCCTGTCCCTCGACTCCCGCTCGCTGCCCGCGCTCATGGCGCGCGCTGCCCTGTCCATGCGGCTGGCCGACTACGGCCGGGCGGCCGAGGACTATGGGCGCGCCCTGGTCCTGGCCCCCACGGACAGCGGGCTGTACGCCCTGCTGGCCGAGGCCCGCGCCGGAAACGGCGACTACGCCGGGGCTGCGGACGCCGCCCGCCGCGCGCTGGGGCTGGCCCGGGCCGAGGGCGACGACCGGGCGGCCGCCGTCTACGCCGAGCGGGCGGAGACCTACGCGGCCATGGCCCGCAAGGCACCCGCCGCTCCCGCAAAGCCCGCGCCCTGACCCTGCTCCTTGCGGCCGGTCAGCGCAGGGTCTCCACCAGCATGCGCGCGCCCAGCCCGGCCAGCCCGGCCAGGCAGCCCCAGACCATGCGCTCCAGCGTGCGTATCTTGACGTGATGGCCCGCGCAGCGCCGGGCCAGGTTGATCTCGCGGATGTCCTCCTGGATGGCCTTGACCCGCTCGTCGATGCGGGCCAGCAGGTCGCACACCTCGGCGCGTTCCAGGGCGGTCATCGCGGCATCCTCGCGGCATCGCGCAGGCCCTTGATGGCACCGGGCAGGTAGTCGCCCACCTTCTTGACCCCGAGCACGGCGGCCACGATCCAGAAGGTGATCTGCAGAAACCACTCGGGCAGCCGCTCCCAGGCCGCGAGCACCTGGCCCGCCCTGTCCGGGTCGAACCCGCTCCAGACAAAGAAGCCGATCCAGGCGAAGAAGAGCACGTCGTCCTTCCACCCCGCGTTCTCCAGCTGCTTCATCTCCCATTCGTGGTTGTACTCGCGGTCGCTCCCGGCCAGCCGCATGCGGTTTTCCATCACCGCCTTCTTCAGCTCCTGCTTGTCCTTCATGTGTGCGGCCACGCCGTTGACCATGGTGGTCAGCAGTCCGGCCACCGCGCCGATGACGGGTATGGGCATCGTCTTGTCTCCTTTGGTTTTTTCGTGCTCCCTCCAGGGCACGGCACCAGCCTAGCCCGGGTTTTTCGTCCTGGCGGAGAACGGGGGCCACAGGGGCGCAAACAGGTGAAAGGAGCGCGGGAAAGACGCTTGACAGGGGGGCGGGCCGGGGCGACTCTGCGGCCCATGCAGACAGCGGATCAGACCATGACGCGGGACGCGCGCCCGGAGCCGCGCTCCGAACCCGGTGCCGGGCCGGACCGGAATCCGGCCCACGAGCTGGCCCACGAGCTGGCGCGCCCCCTGACCATACGCGGCCGGAGAGTGGCCAACCGGCTGTGGCTCGCGCCCATGGCCGGGCTGGGGCACGTGGCCTATCGCGAGGTGCTCGGCCACTACGGCGGCTGCGGCCTGGCCTTTACCGAGATGTGTTCGGCCCGCGCCCTGCCCACCGAGAACCCCCGCGTGTCGCCCGTGTTCCGCTGGCGCGAGGCCGAGCTTGACAGCCTGGTGTGCCAGATAGCCGGGGCCGACCCGGCCGAGCTGGCCCGCGCGGCCCGGCGCGTGGAGGACGAGGGATTCTTCGGCGTGGACATCAACATGGGCTGCTCGGTGTCCGGCATCGTCAAGAAGGGCGCGGGCGCGGCCCTGCTGCGCGACCACGACGCGGCCCTGGCCGCGCTCGATGCGGTGCGAAGCGCCGTGGCCATGCCGGTCT
>JBFWIY010000502.1:0-2658 GCA_050255855.1 Desulfovibrionaceae bacterium | reverse complement strand
GCGCTCGTCGGTGATGGAGACCGAGGAGCTGATGGCGTCATACTGCCCGGCGGCCAGACCGGCGAAGATGTTGTCCCAGGCCACGTTGTCGATCTGCGGCTTGAAGGTGCCCAGCTCGGCCATGGCGTGGAGCAGGTCGATGGAGAAGCCGATCATCTGCTTGTCGGCGTTCAGGAACTCCATGGGCGGCCAGGTGCAGTCCGAAGCGAAATGGATGGCGATGGGTTCGGGAGCCGGGGCCGGGGCCGCGGCGGGGGCCGGGGCGGCGGCTTCCTGCTGGGCGGGGGCGGCCGCCTTTTCGGCGGGCTTGTCCTGGCCGCAGCCCAGGGCGAAGACCAGGCCCAGGGCCAGCAGCAACGCGATGCTCTTCAAAAGGCCTTTGTTCGTCATGATCCTTCCTCCTGCAATGGATGGGTCGTTTCCGGGAGGGGCGTCCCGCCCGGGAGTGTCCGCGATCTCCGTTTTCACAACCGTGTCGTTCCCGGCACGGAAGCGTCGACTATGCTCTATTCTCGTATTGTACGCAAGGTGTCAAATTCTTTCATGGACTGGCCGAACGGGAAGGCCGGGGCGTCCGCCCGCTCAATCCAGCCGGATGACGTAGTCGTACATGACCCAGAAAAAAGCGAAACTGCCCGCCATGCACAGCAGGTGGAAGATTTCGTGGTGGCTGAATACGTCCTTGATGAGGTTGGGACGGCGCAGGGCGTAGACCACCCCGCCCACGGTGTAGCAGGCCCCGCCGATGAGCATCCAGGCCACGGCCCCGCGCTGCATGGTGTCCAGGATGGGCACGAAGGCCACCAGGCAGGTCCAGCCCATGGCGATGTAGATGACCGCCCCGATCCAGCGCGGGATGTCGCGCCGCAGGATCTCCAGCACCGCCCCGGCCACGGCCAGGCCCCAGACCACCCCGAACAGCGACCAGCCCCACGGCCCGCGCAGGGGCACCAGACAGATGGGGGTGTAGGTGGAGGCGATGAGGATATAGATCATTACGTGGTCGAAGACGCGCAGCTTCTTGGACGGGGCGTCCGGGTTCTCGAACCAGTGGTACAGGGTGCTGGCGATGTACAGGCCGATCATGCCCGCGCCGAAGATGGCGTAGGACACGATGTGCCAGGGTTTGGCCAGCAGCGAGGCCCGCGTCACCAGCAGGGCCAGGGCGGCGATGGAGAGCAGGGCCCCCACGAAGTGCAGAAAGCCGCTCATGGGGTCGCGCAGGAGCAGGATCTTGGGCCGGTGCCGCCAGGACTGGCCGGTCTGCGGCGCGGTGGCGGCGTCGGTCCGCCGGATGGATTCGGGGCTCGACAAGTGGGACATCAGGCCTCCCGGGACGAAGGGACGATGGGCGGAACCGGGGCCCGGCGCAGGGCCGGGGCCAGTTCCGAGACGAGCATGCCGCCCAGCATCAGGGCGCAGCCGACCAGGGCCCGGGCGTCCATGACCTCGCCCAGGAGCACCCAGCCCGCCAGGGCGGCGAAGACCGACTCCAGGGACAGGATGATGGCGGCGTGGGCCGGGTTGGCCTCGCGCTGGGCCACCACCTGGAGGGTGTAGGCCACGCCCACGCTCATGAGCCCGCAGTAGAGGATGGCCTGGCCCGCGCCGAGCACCCCGGCCCAGGTGACGGGCTCGGTGGCGACCCCGGCGACCAGGCTCACCACCCCGCAGCACACGAACTGGCAGGCCGCCAGGCTGACCGGGTCCATGCGCGGGGAGAGCTGGCCGATGACCAGCATGTGCCCGGCCCAGAAGAAGGCCCCCACCAGCACCAGCAGATCGCCGAAGGCGATGGAGAAGTCGCCGGTGACGGAGAGCAGGTAGAGCCCGGCCGCGGCCAGCCCGGCCCCGAGCCAGGTGGCCGCCGGGGGCCGCTGGCGCAGGAAGAGGCCGAGCATGGGGGTGATGACCACGTAGAGCCCGGTGATGAACCCGGCCTTGCCCGCGGTGGTGTAGACCAGCCCGGCCTGCTGGAGGCTCGCCCCGCCGAAGAGCACCAGCCCGGCCAGGAGCCCGCCCTTGATATAGGTGGCGGCGCTGGGGGCGGGCTGCCCCGGGGCGGGGCGGAAGTGGCGGCGGGTGCGGGCGGTGAGCGGCGCCAGGGCGGCCGCGCCGAGCAGGAAACGGATGCCGTTGAAGGTGAGCGGCCCGATGTGCTCCATGCCGGTGCGCTGGAACACGAAGGCCAGGCCCCAGATGGCGGCGGTGAGGAGCAGCAGGGCGTCGGCGCGCAGGGCGGCGGAGGTGGCGGATTTGGTCATGGGGGTCCGGGTTGGACGGGTTGGGGGCGGAGACCCCGGAATCGGGCCGGGGCGCGGGGTCCCGGGCGCGTCTTCCGTTGGTAGCAGAGGGACGGGGCGGGCACAATAGGAGCGGGCGCCCGCCCAGGGGGGCGCCGGGCGCGGACGGCCGGAGATCCGGACGGCATCGGGGCGCGGTGGAGGCGGGGGGCGCGGGCCGGGGCTACTCCCGGCAGGCCGACAGCAGGGCGGTGAGCACGTCGTCGGCCAGGTCGTTGTCCACCTGGCAGGTGCCCACCTGGGTGTGGCCGCCGCCGCCGAAGCGCAGCATCAGCCGCCCCACGTCCACCCGGCTGGTGCGGTTGAAGATGGAGTGGCCCACGGCGAAGACCGTGTTCTGCCCGCGGCGGCCGGG
>JBFWIY010000501.1:0-2668 GCA_050255855.1 Desulfovibrionaceae bacterium | reverse complement strand
CTGGCCGGGCGCGAGCCCCGGCTGCGTTGCGTGGCCTTCGCCCAGAACCGCGGCCAGTCCGCCGCCTTCTGCGCCGGGTTCGACGCCGCCCTGGCCCCGGTGGTCGTCACCATGGACGCCGACCTCCAGAACGACCCCGCCGACGTGCCCCGCCTGCTGGAGCTCTTCGAGCAGGGCCACGACATGGTCATCGGCTGGCGCGCCAAGCGCAAGGACACCCTGTCCAAGCGCCTGGCCTCCAAGGTGGGCAACGCCATCCGCCGCCGTTTCACCGGCGACACCGTGCGCGACACCGGCTGCTCCCTCAAGGTCATGCGCCGCGCCCTGCTGCTGGAGCTGCCGCGCTTCAAGAACATGCACCGCTACCTGCCCGCCCTCATGCAGGCCCGCGGGGCCGACGTGGCCGAGGCCCCGGTGAACCACCGCCCGCGCGCCCACGGCCAGTCCAAGTACGGCACCTGGGATCGCGCCGTGGCCGGGGCCTGGGACCTCATCGGCGTGCGCTGGCTCCTGGCCCGCACCCTGCGCTGGCAGGAGCGCGAGCGCTCCGAATAGCCCGTCCGGGCCCGCTTCCGTTCCTCCGGCCGCCCGGGCCGCCCCGTCGTTCGGTTTTTCATTTCGTCTGTCCTCGTTTCCCCGTCGCCGTCGTCCGTTCCGCCGCCCGTGTCCTGCCGCGCCCTCTTCGGCGGCATGACCCGGCCCCCCTCGCGTCGTCGTCCCGCCCCGTCCTGTCTGTCCTGTCCGGCCCCGGTCGTTCCGTCCCGCTCCGCCTCGCCCGGTCCGGCCCGGTCGTCCTGTCCGGTCCATTCCGCCCCATCTCGCTCCGTCCCGCCAGATTCGCCCCGGTCCGCCAGCCCGGTCCCGCCGCCCGGTCCCGCCCCCTCCGGCCCCGCCGCCCTCGCCCCAAACCAGGGAGGCCGCCCCCGGTTTCCCGGGAGCGGCCTCGGGCGGCCCGCGTCCAGCGGCTTACGGACGGGGCGGCCGGCGGTCGGTCAACGCACCACCAGCACCGAGCACGGGGCGTGCTGGACCACGCGGGCGGCCACGCTGCCGATGAGGAAGCCTTCGATGGCCCCGCGTCCCCGGTGCCCGAGAACGATGAGGTCGTAGGCGTTCTTCTTGGCGAAGTTCACGATGCTTTCGGCCGGGGAGAGGCTCTCCTCCATGACCGTGCTCACCCCCACGCCTTGGTTCTTGGCCTGGGCCGCGGCCCGCTCCAGGCCCTGGCTCGCGGTGTTGCGGATGGCGGCGATGAGACTGGTGGGCACGTCGGCCATGTAGGCGTTGGCGAAGGGCACGTTGTTGACGGTCATCACCGTGAGCTTGGCGCCCGGGGCCGTGGCCGCCTGCTTCAGGGCGGCCTCCATGACGTTGATGGCGTAATCCGACTGGTCGATGGCGACGAGGATCTTCATGGGTTGCTCCTTGACGTTTCGGGTCGGGATCGGGCCGGGATCGGAGTGGGGTTGGGACGTGGCCTCGGGCCGGGGCCTGCCGCCGGGCGGCCGACGCCGGACGCCGGGGTCAGAGGCTGACCACGGAGTTGTCGCACGCGCCGTAGGCGCAGTGCTCGTAGCGGTCCGCGCCGGGCTCGTTGACCCACTGGCCGTCGTCCAGGCGGTAGCGGAAGCGGTAGTCGCGCCCGGCGGTCAGTTCGAGGGTGCGGGTGAAGGCGCCCTGCCTGCCCCGCTTCATGGGCAGGCCGAATTCGTCCCAGTCGTTGAACTCGCCCACCAGATAGACGGTCAGGCAGCCCTGGGCCTGCTCGGCGGGCAGGGTGAACGTCACCTTGCAGGTATCCTGCTTCGTGAGATGTTTCCTGAGGGGCATGGCGGTTCCTCCTGTTCCGGTTGGGACCGACGCGCCGCGCGCGGCGGGCGTCAGACCAGGATTTCGTAGTCCAGCGCCTCCAGAATGCGCCGGCGCTCTCCTATCTGCATTCGCCCCAGCACCGTGATCCGGCGGCCGCTCAGGGCCAGCAGCTCCGGACCCCGTCCGGCGGCGGCGATGGCGTATTCCCGCTCGTCCACCCCCTGCAGGGCCACGGGCACCATCCCGGCCTCGGTGGACCACGGCACGGGGACGACGACCCCCGTTACCGTCGTGAACATCCTGGACCACCTCTGCGTCTGGCTGGGGACGTCGATCCGTCGCATAGAAAACGTAGGCAAAAAACGGGCCGGTGCTAATATGCTGGATTCACTCGATTGTGACATTTCGCGCCGTCGAAATGCGGAAGGCGCGTTCCGCTCGCCCGGCAAGGCCCGGCCCGGGCGGGTCGTGGGCGGATCGTCGGACGGACGGACCGGCGGGGCGGGACGGGGGGAAAATGAATTATATCATAAAAACTATTAAAACAAAATAGTTACATCATCAAAGAGAAGGCGCGGCCCGGAGGCGCATCGCCGGAAGGGGGCTTCCCCAGGGGAACCGGACTTCCCCCGGCGGGGCGGGAGGAGGCGCGAAGGGGCGGGAAGGGGAGGGAAGGGGAACGGGCGCGAAGGAGAACAGGCGGCGGAGCGGCGGAAGGGCGGGGTCAGCGGGCCGGGGGTTTGCAGGCGGCGCGGTCGATGCCGTATTTGTGCACCAGGGTGCGCAGGTGGCGGTGGAGAGCCCGGCGTGGCGGGCGGTGCGGTCCATGCGGCCGCCGTAGCGGACCAGCAGGGCG
>JBFWIY010000500.1:0-2676 GCA_050255855.1 Desulfovibrionaceae bacterium | reverse complement strand
GGGAAGAACAGGTAGTTGAGGGACACGAAGAGCCCGGCGGCCTTGGCGGCGCGGATGCTCTCCACGACGTCGGCGTGGCCGTAGCCTGCGGGGCGGTAGTAGGCCTCGTAGGGCCCGGGCCGGGCGGAGTTGCAGCTCACCCGGATGGAGTCCAGCCCGGCCTCGGCCAGGGGGGCCATGGCCGCGGGGATGCTGGCGTTGGTGTTCAGGTTCACGGTGCCGCGGCCGCCCCGGGAGCGGAAGAGCTTCACCGCGTCGCGCAGGTTCTCCCAGCCGGTGAGGGGTTCGCCCTCGCAGCCCTGGCCGAAGCTGTACACCGGCCGGACCCGCTCGCGCGCGGCGTGGCGCTCCATGACCTCCACGATCTCCTCGGGCGTGGGGGTGAAGGCGATGCGCTTCTGGGGCGAGGGAAAGCCGGAGTCCTCGGGCTGGAGGGAGATGCAGCCCACACAGCGGGCGTTGCAGGTGCGCGCCGTGGGCAGCGGGGCCTCGTACCGGCCCAGGGCCAGATTTTTGGCGGCCGGGCAGCCGTAGGTCAGGGCGCAGCCCGTGAGGTGCTGGATGAGGCGGTTGTCCGGGCACTCGCGCATGAGCTTGAGCGCGCCCTGGCGGATGCGGTCCTGGGGGATGCCGGTGAAGACCTGGCGCTGGTCCTGGTCCACGCGCCGGGCGCAGACCCAGAACTTGCCCTCGGCGTACCCGATGGCCGCGTAGGAGAGCAGGGGCAGGCGCGGCGCGCCGGGGTCGCTCTCGTAGGCCGCCACGCCGGTGACGGTGTGGCCCGGGCAGACAAAGGCGGCCACGGCCAGCTCGTCCATCTCCACGGCCTCGCCGGACTCGGGGTCGTACCCCACGGCGTGGCGGCCGGGCAGCAGGAAGAACTCGCACTCGTCGGGCAGGGGCATGAGTTCGTCGGGCTTGGGCAGGCCGAACTCCGCGCCGCGGCGGCAGAGCATGAGCAGGTCGGACTGCTCGAAGATCTCGCCCTTGGAATCGGCCACCAGCAGGCGGGGCTGGGGCGGTTTGCGCTTGGTGCTGGACATGGGCCGGACCATACGGATTGCGCCCCGGGCTGGCAAGGGCGGCCTCCCGCTCCGCCCCCCCGCGGCGGCGGCCGTTTCTGTATAAATTATTGTATCCCCGGGCGGTTCATGCTAGATAGATAGCCCGTTAAGGAGTTCGCCGCCCCCCCAGCCGCCAAGGAGTCCGGCATGCTGCTGACCCGCCGCACCTTTCTCTATCTTTCCGTGGGCTTGATCCTTGCCGCCGCCGGAGCCCTGGGGGCCTGGCTGCTGCGGCCGGCCGCGGGGCCGGAGGCCTTCGCCTCGGGCAACGGCCGCATCGAGGCCACCGAGGCCGACGTCTCGGTCAAGCTGGCCGGGCGGGTCATCGAGGTGCTGGCCCACGAGGGCGACTGGGTGGCCAAGGGCCAGGTGCTGGCCCGCATGGACACCAAGACCCTGGAGGCCGACCTGCGCCGCGCCCGGGCCGCCGTGGCCCAGGCCCGGGAAAAGGTGAAGTCCGCCCAGGCCGCCGTGGCCGGGCGCGAGCACGACATCGCCGCGGCCCAGGCCGCCGTGTCCCAGCGCGAGAGCGAGCTCAAGCTCTCCATCAAGGACTACCAGCGCTCGGCCGAGCTGGTGAAGCAGGGCTACATCTCCCACGAGAAGATGGATCAGGACCGCACCGCCAAGCAGTCGGACGAGGCCCTGCTGCGCTCGGCCCAGGCCCAGCTCGCGGCCGCCCGCGCCGGGCTGGACGCGGCCCAGGCCGCCGTGCAGGAGGCCCAGGCCGCCGTGGACGCGGCCCAGGCCGCGGCCGACGCCATTCTCACCGAGATCGACGACAGCACCCTCGTCGCCCCCCTGGACGGCCGGGTGCTCTACCGCCTGCACGAGCCGGGCGAGGTCCTGGCCGCCGGGACCGCGGTGCTCACCCTGCTGGACGTCACCGACGTGTACATGACCCTGTTCCTGCCCACGGCCCAGGCCGGGCGCGTGGCCATCGGGGCCGAGGCCCGCATCGTGCTGGACGCCTGGCGCAAGTACGCCGTCCCGGCCACCGTCACCTTTGTCTCGCCCGAGGCCCAGTTCACGCCCAAGTCCGTGGAGACGAGCACCGAGCGCGAGAAGCTCATGTTCCGCGTCAAGGTGACCATCCCGACCGCGCTGCTGCGGGCCTACGCCGAGCAGGTCAAGACCGGCCTGCCCGGGGTGGCCTGGGTGCGGCTCGATCCCGACGCGGACTGGCCCGCCACCCTGCCGCCCCTGGTGGAGGTCAACCGGCAGCCCGTCCCATGACCGCCCGCCCCCTGAACGCCGACGCCCCGAACGTCGGATCGGGTGCCGGATCGGACGCCGAGGCCGCCATGGCCCCGACGCCCGTGGCCTCCCTGCGCGGGGTGCGCCTGGTCTACGGCGGCGCGGCGGTCCTGGGCGGGGCCGAGGGCGACGGGGTGGACCTGGACATCCCGGCCGGGGGCATGGCCGGGCTCATCGGCCCGGACGGGGTGGGCAAGTCCAGCCTGCTGGCCCTGGTCTCCGGGGTGCGGGTCGTCCAGGCGGGCTCGGTGCGCGTGCTGGGCGGGGACATCGCCGACCACCGGGTGCGCGCCGCCCTCTGCCCGCGCATCGCCTACATGCCCCAGGGCCTGGGCCGCAACCTGTACATGACCCT
>JBFWIY010000499.1:0-2676 GCA_050255855.1 Desulfovibrionaceae bacterium | reverse complement strand
GGTCTCCACGCGGATGTCGATGGGGTCCATGGGCTTCTGGAAGGGGTCCCAGTTCTCGTAGCCCAGGCGGTCCACCCACTTGCGCTGGCGGGCCGAGAGCTTCTCGTACATCTCCCGCTTCCAGGTCTCCACCTGCTCGGGGCTCGGGTTGTGCTCGCTCATGCCTTGTCCTTTCCGTCCCCGCCGCCGATGACCACGGAATCCGGCGCGCCCGAGCAGGCCCCGGGGGTCTGGCCGCACTCGTCCACGTCCGAGGCGCAGGTGGCGCAGGAGCCGCCGGAGCGCACCCCGAGGTAGGCCTCGTCGTAGTCGGTGAGCAGGGCCATGGACAGGGGCACCAGCATGCCGCCCAGGTCCTGGTAGGCGGAGCCGATGGCCCGGGCCAGGTCGCCGGAGAGGTCGAAGAGCTGGTCCTGGAGGCGGGCGGTCTGGATGGTGGGGTAGCTCTTGCCCGGCTCGAACCCGGAGTGGTGGCAGGTGTGGGCGGTCTCGCCGATGACCATGGGGATGCCGTAGAGGCGGCAGGTGAGGGGCCGCTGCTCGTAGAGCACGCAGAGGTTCTCCTCGCCGAGCAGGGGGCAGCGCACCCGCTGCCGGGCCACCTCGGCCAGGATCTCCGGGGCGGGCCGGCCGTCCTGGCTGGCCTTGTAGATCTGGCGCTTGAGGCGGTACACGGCGCGGTCGGCCTCGTCGGCGCGCTCCAGGATGCGGCTGCGCTCCCGGCCCTCATAGCGGGCATTGAAATGGTGGTTGATGTAGATGGCCTCCACGAGGCTCAGGTCGAACAGGGCGTAGCAGCAGTCGCTGCACCCCTTGCCGCAGTGGACCAGGTCGCCGTACTGGGCCTGAACCTGGATGAAGATCTTGTCCACCCCGTCGCGCAGGGCCTCGTAGCGCTTGAAGAAGGGCGTGAAATCCAATGCCATGGGCCATCTCCTTATGCCTGCTGGGTCGCCGGGCCGGATGGGGGGCCGGATGGGCCCCAACAATGTAACGCCTCCGGGCCGGGCGTCAACTCACCGAGCCGGGGCCAAGAAAAAAACGGGAGCGGCCGGTCAGGGTCGCTCCCGTCTGCGGGCGGATGCCGCGAAAGGCTACTCTTCCTCGACGGTGATGGCGTCCTGCTCGCAGACCTCGACGCAGGACTCACAGCCCAGGCACTCTTCCATGTTCACGGGAACGGCCTTGCCGTCCTGCAGCTCGTAGACCTCCACGGGGCAGACGTCGACGCACTCGCCGTCGCCAATGCACTTATCGGTGTCGACAGTCACGCGGTAACCCATGATTTCCTCCAAACGGAATGGATTTGTGGGACATGGCAGGCGTCCCGTACATGAAGGCCGCGGCATGCAGGCTCCCCGCCACGCCGCGGCGTCGTCTCCGTTGCCCCAGATAGCCTCCCGCCCCCCCTGTGTCAAGAAGGTCCAGTATCCTTTTTCCCCGCGCCGGGCCTGGCCCCGCGGGCGCTCTTGACTTCCCGAAGGGGGTCCCTATGCTGCCCGCACATCCCCCTTCAAGGAGAGCCCATGTTTTCCTCCCAAGAAATTCGGAATTACGCCGCCACCCTGTGGTGGGGCCTGACCACCGCGCGCACCGGGACCTTCGTTCCGGGCGAGGTGGTGCTCATCCGCTTCGACCTGGAGGCCCTGCCCCTGGCCGAGGCCGTGTTCGACCTGTGCATGGAGCAGGGCCTGGTGCCCGTGACCCGCATGAACTACACCCCGCGCATGGACCTGTCCTTCTACGGCAAGGGCTCGGAGACGCAGATCACCACCGTGCCCGCGGGCGATGGCCAACTCTACGCCTCCCTGGCCGGGCTCATCTCCCTCATCGCCCCGGCCTCCCTCACCCACTTGGCCGCGGTGGACCCCCAGCGGATCGGCAAGGCCGCCGTGTCCCGCAAGTTCCTGCGCGACATCCTGGAGCGCCGCGAGCAGACCGGGGAGTTCGGCTGGACCCTGTGCGCCTGGCCCACCGCCGCCCAGGCCCAGTGCGCCGGGCTCTCCGTGGAGGACTACGCCGAACAGATCCGGCGCGCCTGCTTCCTGGACCATCCGGACCCCACGGCCAAGTGGCGCGAGGTCTTCGACCAGGTGCACGACATCAAGGCCTGGCTCAACGCCCTGCCCGTGAAGCGGCTGCGGGTGCAGAGCGCCCACTGCGACCTGCGCGTGGCCCTGGGCGAGTCCCGGCGCTGGCTGGGGGTCTCGGGCCACAACCTCCCCTCCTTCGAGATCTTCACCTCGCCGGACCGGCGCGGCACCGAGGGGGTCTATTACGCGAACCAGCCCTCCTACCGCTCGGGCAACCTGGTGCGCGGGGCCGCCCTCCACTTCGAGGACGGCCGGGCCGTGCGCTCCGAGGCCGAACAGGGGGCCGCGTTCCTGGCCGGGCAGCTGAAGATGGACCCGGGCGCGTGCATGCTGGGCGAGTTCTCCCTCACGGACCGGCGCTTCTCGCGCATCGACGCCTTCATGGCCAACACCCTGTTCGACGAGAACTTCGGCGGGACCTACGGCAACTGCCACGTGGCCGTGGGCGCGTCCTATTCCGACACCTATGCGGGGGACCAGAGCGAGCTGGACGGCGCGGCCAAGGAGCGCCTCGGGTTCAACGACTCGGCCCTGCACTGGGACCTGGTGAACACCGAACCCAAGACCGTCACCGCGGAGCTGA
>JBFWIY010000498.1:0-2678 GCA_050255855.1 Desulfovibrionaceae bacterium | reverse complement strand
TCGGCGACACCGTGGCCCTCATCGCCGAGGTCATGGGCGCGGACATCTCCATCACCTGCGAGGCCGAGCGCCTGCGGCCCAAGGGCAGCGAGGTGGAGCGGCTCTTCGCGGGCAACGCCAAGATCCGCGAGCGCACGGGCTGGGCCCCGGAGTTCGGCGGGCTGGACGGGTTCCAGCGCGGCCTGGAGCGCACCGTGGCCTGGTTCAGCGTCCCGGAGAACGTGCGCGGCTACAAGGCCGACATCTACAACCTCTAGGCCCGGACCCGCCCGAGCCGATGCCCCTCTGCAACGACCCCATCCGGACCTACGAGGCCCTGCCCGAAACCCTGCGCGCCCCGGGCCTGCACCCGGCCTACATCCTCGCCGACGCCCGGCGGGAGCCCGCGGCCGAGCCGGTCTTCTTCGCCCACCGCGAGGCCGGGGAATGCTGGTGGCACGGCTTCCACCTGCACGCCGTCCCCGGCACGGATTGGTTCGACGTGCAGTCGGCCTACGGCTACGGCGGCCCGGTGAGCACCAGCCCGGACCCGGACTTCCTGGCCGGGGCGGACCGGGCCTGGAGCGACTGGTGCCGCGAGCGCAACGTCCTGGCCGAATTCGTGCGCTTCCATCCCCTGCTGGAGAACTGGCGGGCCTTCGGCGGCCAGGTGCTCCCCGACCGGCCCACGGTCTGGATGGACCTCACCCAGGCGGACATCCTGGCCTCCTTCGAGACCCGGGCCCGCACCGCCGTGCGCAAGGCGCGCAAGAACGGCGCGGCCGTGCGCTGGGTGGACCGCCCGGCGGGCACGCCCGAGCTGGCCGCCTTCGCCGGGCTCTACCGGGCGGACATGGCCCGGCTGGGCGCGGACCCCATGTACTTTTTCCGGGACGACTACTTCCAGGGCCTCTGCGCCTGGGAGGGCGTGCGGCTGGCGGTCTGCGAGGCCGGGGGCGACCTGCTGGCGGCGGCGCTGTTCCTGGCCGACGGGCGGATCCTGGAATACCACCTCTCGGCGGCCGACGAGGCCGGGCGGCGGCTCGGGGCCGTGAACCTCGTGCTGCACGAGGCCGCCCTGCGCGGCCGGGAGCTGGGGCTGGAGGCCTTCCACCTGGGCGGCGGCTTCGACGCCGCGCCGGACAACCCCCTGCTCTTCTTCAAGGCCGGGTTCTCGCGGCAGCGCGCCGAATTCCGCATCGGCAAGCGGATCCATCGCCCCGGGGACTACGCCGCGCTCAAGGCCCGCTGGGAGGCCCAACGCGGCGTCACAGCGTCGAAAATCCTGTTCTACCGCTTCTGACGAGGCCCAAATGACCATTCCCTACGAATGGGAGACCGTCTTCCGCAACGGCCCATGGGGGGCCTACCCCGGCGAGGACCTCATCCGCTTCGTCGCCCGGAACTTCTACGCCGCCCCGGACCGCGGGGCCGTCTCCATCCTGGAGGTGGGCTGCGGGCCGGGCGCCAACCTCTGGTACCTCTGCCGCGAAGGCTTCCGCGCCGTGGGGGTCGACGGGTCGGAAACCGCGATCCGCCAGGCCCGGGAACGCCTGGACCGGGAGGTTCCCGGCTGGCGGGGCGACATCCTGCGCGCCGACATCATCCGGCTGCCCCTGGCGGACGCCGCCTTCGACGCCGTGGTGGACAGCGAGGCCCTCTCCTGCAATACCTTCGAGGACTCCCAGCGGATCTACGGAGAAATGCTCCGCGTCCTGCGGCCGGGGGGACGGCTCTTCTCCCGCACCTTCGCCCAGGACTGCTACGGCAACGGCATGGGACGCCGCGTCGGCCGGGGCTGCTACGAATCCGACCGGGGGCCCTTCACCGGCAAGGGGCGCATCCGCTTCACCCGCCTGGAGGAGATCGGGGAACTGCTCGGCCCCCGGGCCCGGCTGCTGGGCGTGGAGCGGATATGCCGGACCATGGGCGACCGGGCGCAGGAAATCGTGGAATGGATCATCGAGGCGGAACGCCTTCCCGACTGATCCCCGTTGACAACATGGGAATTAGCGTCCATCTTCCCCGTGACCGGGCCGCCGGTCCGGGCAGCGAGTCCACCGCCGCATGAAGCAATACACCATCTGCGCCGTCACCGGAACCCGAGCCGAATACGGGCACCTGCATTGGCTGCTCCGGGCCATTCAGGACGAACCGGCCCTTCGGCTCCGGCTCGTGGTCACGGGCATGCACCTCTCCCCGGAATTCGGCCTCACCTACCGCGACATCGAGGCCGACGGCTTCCCCATCGACGCCCGCGTGGAGTCCGTGGTCTCCAGCGACACCCCCGTGGGCGTGGCCATGTCCATGGGCCTCGGGGTCATGGGCTTCGGTCAGGCCCTGGACCGGCTCCGGCCCGACCTGCTCCTGGTGGACGGCGACCGCTACGAGATCGTGGCCGCGGCCCAGGCCGCCCTGTTCGCCCGCATCCCCGTGGCCCACGTGGGCGGCGGCGACGTCACCGAGGGATCCCTGGACGACGCCCTGCGCCACTGCCTGACCAAGCTCTCCCACCTGCACTTCCCCTCCAACGAGCTCGCCCGGCGGCGCATCCTCCAGATGGGCGAGGCCGAGGACCGGGTCTTCAACCTGGGCAGCCCGGGCATCGACTACATCCTGCACCTGGACCGCCTGGACCGCCCCGCCCTGGAGCGGCGCCTGGGCTTGACGCTCCGGCCCCGGAACATCCTGGTCACCTT
>JBFWIY010000497.1:0-2684 GCA_050255855.1 Desulfovibrionaceae bacterium | reverse complement strand
GCGAGCAGGGTGGTGAGTTCCGCCGTGGTGAGGGCGGCGCCCAGGAAATCGCCGTTGCAGCCCTGGACCCGGGTGGCGAGGCGGGCCAGGGCGGCCAGGGGAGCGGCGGCCAGGAGGGCGGCCAGGGCGGTGGCGGCCGGGGAGGTGAGCAGGAGCCCGGCGGCCAGGGTGGCGGCGCTGACCAGGACGGTGCGGCCCGGGGTGGCCTGGGCCAGGAACAGGCCGCCCAGGCCCGGGCGGGCCAGGGCGCGGCGCAGGCAGGCCAGGACCACGGCGGCGCAGCGGCCCGCGGCCAGGGCGAAGGGCAGGGCCCCGTAGAGGTGCCGCCCCAGACAATCGGCCAGCAGGGTGGCCTGGCCGAGCAGGGCGAGGGCGATGCCGATCACGCCGAAGGCCCCGATGTGGGAGTCCTTGACGATGCGCCAGAAGCGCTCGGGCTCGGCATGGGCCGCGCTGCCGTCCAGCACGTCGGCCAGGCCGTCCAGGTGCAGGCCGCGGGTGAGCCAGGCCAGCCCGGCGACCAGGAGCCAGGCCGCGGGGCCGGGGTGGCGGGCCAGGGCGGGCAGGAGCAGGGGCAGGCAGAGCAGCCCGCCCAGGACCAGGCCCGCGGCCGGGAGCCAGGTCAGGGTGCGGCCCAGGCGCTCCGGGGGCAGGGGCCGGCCCGGGAGCAGCCGGGACCCGAAGGCCAGGGCGTCGAGCAGGCCGGTGCAGGGATTGGGCATGGGAACGGCCTCGGGCGGGCTCAGGCCAGGGCCAGGGTGACGTCCATGCCCGAGGCCAGGCCGAGCAGGGCCGCGGCCGAGGCGCGGTTGGCCGCCACCTCCAGGAACCCCTGGCTGCCGGGCAGCAGGCCCGCCTCGCCCGGCTCGATGTCCGCATAGGTGGTGACGCAGGTGAGCCGGGCGCGGCGCGGGGCCACCAGGACCACGGGGCGGCCCGGGGCCGGGACGGGATGGTCCAGCAGCCCGAGCACGGCGTTGCCGAAGCGGTCCACGTGCAGGACGCGGGTGTGTTGCTGCCCGTCGGGGTCAAAGGCCCCGAAGGGGGCCGGATCGGGCATGGGGGCCGGGACCAGGCTGTCGGCCGGGACAGGGACGCCCAGGGCCTCGGGGGGCTCGCCCGCGAGCAGCCGCGCGGCCAGGGGGACAAAGACGTCGCGGCCGTGGAAGGTGGCGGAGACCGGGGTGGCGTCCAGGAGCCGGGCCACGGCGCGGGAGCAGTCCCAGCAGGCGGCGTCCGGGCGGCGGAACAGGGCCAGGCCGAGCAGGCCGTTGTCCGGGGCCAGGACGAAGCGCGAGCCGAACCGGGCCAGGACGATGCGCCGGTCCGTGCCCACGCCCGGGTCCACCACGGCCAGAAACACGCTGCCCGCCGGGAAATGCCCCAGGGACGAGGACAGGAAGAACCCGGCCTGGACTACGTTGTGCGGGGCCACCCCGTGGGTGAGGTCCAGGATGGGCGCGCCCGGGGCCAGGGTGGCCAATGCGCCGCGCAGCTGCCCGGCGTAGGGATCCATGGTGCCGAAATCGGTGAGCAGGACAACGGGGGGCATGGGGACCTTCTAGTAGATCTTGCGGGTGGAGAAACCCTGGCCGAGCACGTTGAACCCCGAGCCGATGATGAGAAAGGCGTGGGGATCGCTGGCGTAGACCAGTTCCTCCAGCCGCTTGAGCTGGATGTTGTTGACCATGGTGAGGACCACCTCCTTGGGCTGGCCGGAATAGCCGCCCTGGCCGTGCAGCAGCGTGGCCCCGCGGTCCAGCTTCTGGAGCACGTCGGCCAGGATCGCCCGGGGATTGTCCGAGATGATGAGGGCCAGCTTGCGCTCGCTGAACACGTTGAGGCTGTAGTCCACGGCGATGGAGGTGACGAAGATCATGGCCGCGGAATAGAGCATGCGCTCCGGGTCGAGCACGAAAAAGCCCACCACGAAGAGCGATACGTCCGTAAAAAACTTGAACTTCCCGATGGCCAGGTTGTAGCGCTGCTTCAGGATCACGGCCAGGATGTCCGTGCCGCCCGTGCTGCCCAGGGAGCGCAGGGCCACGCCCACCCCGGTGCCCAGCGTGGCCCCGCAGGTGAACACCGCCAGCCACGGGTCGTCCAGGCGCACCTGCCAGGGGATGACCTCGATGAAGAACGTCACCGCGGCCATGCCGTACAGGCTGTAGAAAAAGAACCGCCGCGATACGAACACCCAACCCAGCACGAAAATGGGCACGTTGATGATCAGAAACCACTGGCCCGTGGTCAGCCCGCCGAACACGTAATACAGGAACAGCCCCAGCCCCGAGGCCCCGCCCGTGAGCAGACCCTGCGGCTGGGCGATGCCCTTCACCGCAAAACCGATGAGCGCGGACCCGAGCGTGATGAGCGCCAGGTTCCAGGGCACGGAAAAGGTGTGGTCGCGCATGCGACGATGCAAGGACTTGGACATGGTCTCCCCGTAGCCCGGGTTATGCCGGATGCGCGAGGCAAGTTCAAGACTGTCAGGACGAGTCGGGAAAGCCTCCGGCGGCCAGAGGGGGTGACCCCCTCTGGACTCCCCATTGGCGGGGCGGGGGCCGGACGGCGCGGGGGACGCCGTGCCGGGAGCCGTCCCGACGAGTTGCGCGCCGCCCGGCCCCCGCCACGCAAGGGGTGTTCAGGGCAAGGAACAGGGGCGGGAGACAGTTCATGCCTCC
>JBFWIY010000496.1:0-2692 GCA_050255855.1 Desulfovibrionaceae bacterium | reverse complement strand
CGCCGCTCATGGCGGTGTGGGCGGCGGGGTATTTCGTGGCCTCCCATTTCTGGGGCATGCCGGAGTCCCGGCTCTTCCTGACGGCCCTGGCCGGGAAGCTGCGGCGGCGCAAGGGCGCGGCCTAGGCGCGACGGGGCGCGACGGCGGCGAGGCCGATCATCATAGCCGACAATATGTTCACCTGTTGATCCGCACCATCCGCTCGTTACAGGACGGCGAGCCTTTCCCGGCGACGCCACACGATCACGAAGGCCGGGGCCGCGGCCCAACCGCGACCGGCCCCTCGGAAGAAAACCGCGCCTCCGGGCCCGCCTTCTGCCGGGCCGCCCCCGTCCCGCCACCGCCCCGGCCTCCGCGCCTTTCCCCGCTCCCGCCCTCGAAGGCGCACGCCCGTGCACCCAAAAGCATAGCCAACTATGCATTATCCCTGCGCACCAGCACGGGCCAGGGCGGCCGGGGCGGCCCAACCCCGGCGGCGCACCGGGCGACGCCACGCGTGGCCGGTCCCGGCCGCCACTCCAATGCCGAATCTCCCGCCGGCTTTGCTTGCGCAATTTGGTCCGGAACCGTATGATTCAGGGGTTGTCGCGTCCGGACGCCCCCCCTCCCGGACGCTCCCCCCTCCCCTGCAGCAGAAAATATGAGCGAAAACGACACCGCACGCCAGGCCAGCGATATCCGGTCCATTGTCTTTGACATGGCCGTGGAGGGCTGCCGCAAGCAGATCCTCGTCTTCTCCCGGCAGCTCAAGCAGAAGATGCTGGCCTCAGGCATCAGCAAGGAAACCACGGACGGGATCATCCGCGAGGCCTTCCGGGGCTACAAGTCCCTGGAGACCTTCCACCGCACCTGCGCCGCCCCCATGCAGCAGGCCCTGGAGTCGTACCTGACCCCCAACCGCCGCTGCCTGGACATCGTGGGCCGCGTCCTGGTGGAGTACGCCCTGGTGCGCGCGCCCAAGCGGCGCATCGTGCACCCCGAAGGCTCGCCGGCGGACGACAACGCGCGCGAGATGGCCGTGCGCGGCGTGCTGCCCCGGCCCTTCATCAACTATTTCATGGTGGCCCTGCGCGGCAACGTGGAGGGCGTGGACGACTTCGAGGCCCGGCCGGTGCTCTTCGGCTCGGAAAACCCGGCCATGGCCGAGCGCCAGACGGCCCTGCGCGCCATCGTGGAGGAGCACACCCGGCACTTCAAGTTCGGCAAGCGCAGCGTGGGCTGGGAGGCCGTGTACAAGGACCGCCGGACCATGCGCATCGCCGTGGAGCTCCTGGCCGACGTCATCGGGGCCATGGACAACCTGGGCGACGGGCGGGTCCTCAAGATCATCCAGAACATCCAGAACATGGACAAGCCCCCGGAGCCCCGCAACGCCATGCAGCGCGAGTTCGCCACGGCCGACGTCAAGCTGCTCAAGGCCGGGCTCCAGCGCGCCTGGGAGCTCCTGGGCAAGGCCGTGGGCGCGGCGGACCAGGCGGGCTGACCGCCGCCGCTCGTCCCCCCCCGCCGCCCCCCCTGGGCCGAGGCGCGGCCGAGCGGCCCCTGCAGCCGCTCGCCGTCCCGTTCCGACCGTCCCCCCTCGCCCCCGCCCGTCTCCCCCGCCGCCATCCTGGCCCGGCAACCCGCATCGCCCAACGCTTCCTAACCGATGCCCTCCCCGGGGCCGCGCCGTCCCTTCCCGGGGCGGCCTGCCCGCTGTGCGACATGACGACATGCATTTTGTCGTCTGATTCGTAACACGTCATTCATGACGAAACGTCATCGGAGCGAATCCAGGGGACGGGCCGCGACGCCGCGCGCGGCCCGGGCGAATGCCGGGGACGGATCCGCGGGCGGATCAAGACCCGGGACCGGGGAAGGGACGGGAAAAGGATGACCAAGAAACGTGAAGAAAAAAGCCGAAGCAAACCGGACCGGACGGGCGGGGAGGAACGGAGCGGGCGGAGCGGGGCGGCGGAGCGGAGCCGCTACCAGCCGTAGTAGCGGACCATGAGCTTGCGGTAGGAGCCGTCGGCCACCAGGCCGCGCATGGCCTCGTCGATGCGCCCGGCCAGGGCCTCGGCGTCCGGCGTCCCGGCCCGGGACACGGCCACGAAAGCGCCGTGCGGCCCGCGCAGGGGCTTGTGCAGCGGGGTGACGGTGCTGGTCATGCCCATGCGCTTGAGCAGGTAGGAGGCCACCTCGGTCTGGGACACGAAGGCGTCCACCCGGCCCTGGAACAGTGCCATGATGCAGTCCGGAATGCCGGAACATTGCACGATATGGAAAATCCCTTCCGACGCCGCCCGGTCGAAATCCAGGCCCATGCTCAACTCGTCAACCCGGCCCACGGTCCGGCCCTTGAGGTCGGCCACGCCGTCAAAAGGAAAACGGTCGCCCCGCTTCACGTACAGGGCATAGGTGGAGAGGTGCAGGGGATGGGCCAGGGCGAAGGCGGCGTAGGCGTCGCGCGCGGGCAGGTGCAGCAGGCCGATGGCCCCGGCGCACTCGCCCTTCTGGAGCATGGGGATCAGGCGGGCCCAAGGGACCAGCCGGATCTCGGCCTTGAAGCCCGCGCGGGCCGCCGCCTCACGGAACAGCTCCACATCGCTGCCCGCGGGCGCGCCGTCCTGGATGAAGGAGAAGGGGGGGAAGGCCTCGTCCGCCACAAAGACCAGGGGGGCGTCGCCCGCAGCCCGCGCCGCCGGGGCCA
>JBFWIY010000495.1:0-2705 GCA_050255855.1 Desulfovibrionaceae bacterium | reverse complement strand
TCGGCCCGGCGGCGTTCGCTCACCTGGTCCTGCAGGGCGGCCTCGCGCTGGCGGACCTCCCCGGTCATGGAGCGGAAGGACGCCACGATGCCGTCCAGCTCCTGGTAGGGCGTGCTGCCCAGCGGGGTGGAGAAGTCGCCGCGGGCCACGCGCGCCATGGCCTCGCGCAGGCCCTCCAGGGGGCGGCGGATGAAGATGCGCAGCAGCACCCCGGTGGCCGCGGCCAGCACCAGGATCACCCCCAGGAAGGTCAGACCCATGACCGAGAGGGTCTGGCGCAGGCCCTTGCGCAGCACGGCGGCGTCCACGGTGAGCTCGGCCGTGCCGATGGGCCCTTCGTCCGTGAGCACCGGGGCGGAGATGGGGGCGGTGCGCAGCACGGCCTCCTCGGCCACGGGGTCGTCGCCGCGGTCGAACAGGACCTGGCCGTCCGCGTCGAGCACGCGCACCCGGCTCACGGCCGCCTGCTGGCAGAAGGCCGTGCCGATCTGCAGGATGCTGTGGGCGTCGAGGTTCCAGACGGGGATGGAGAGGATGCCGGCCAGCTTGTCGACCTGCTCCTCGGCCTGGAGCTCGGCCTCGCTGCGGGTCTCGCCGGAGCGCACGGAGTAGTCCACCGCCAGCAGCACGCCCAGGACCAGGGCCAGCAGCGCCACAAGCGAGACCGTGAGGTCCCGGGAAAGAGATCGTTGCGACTTGCGCTTCATGTCGTGCGCGGCAGTGTGCTCCACATCCATCATGATCCTCGTCAGGAAGGGGCCGTGACGTGTGCCCGGATGATGATGGTTGTCCGTTCGGGAGGTACGGTAGCAGTAAAAGCCACGCTTGGAAACCCGGAATTGCCCGATCACTCGGAGAGAAATTCACGCAGTCGGCGGGCGAAGGCCCCTTCCAGCTCGCCCTGGGCCCGGGCCAGGTCGGGTTGGGCCCGGGCGTAGTGCACGGTGATGGGGTCGCCCACGCGCAGGGCCGCCCACCAGTCCCGGCCAAAGGCCGCATCGCGCAGGTGCACGCGGCCCTCCCGGTCCTTCCAGGCGTAGGCCAGCATGCACAGGGTCCGGCCGTCCTGGTCCACGGCCTGGTAGCGCTCCTCCACCCGGCCCCGGGTCTCGATCTCCCCGAAGGCGCGCAGCCGCTCCTGGCGCACCACGTCGTAGGGGATCAGGGTGAGCAGGACGAGCAGCCCGGCCGCGGCCGAATACCACAGGACCTTTTTCAGGCGGGAAGAGGGCTTGCGGGCTGGCATGCTCCAGGATGTACACCGCCCGTCCAGCCCGGGCAAGCCCCCGGGGGGCGCGGGGAGGCCGGTTTCCGCTTCGCGGGCCGCGCCGCCCGGCCCGGCGTTTTGCGCCGCCGGGCCGCGCCCCCTTGAGCTGCCGGGGGATTTTCGGCTAGGCTGCCCCGGTATGGCGAACGACCCGCACATCCCTTCGGACCCCGGCGCGGCTTCCGGTTCCGGCCCCGGCCCCGACGCCGATTCCGGCTCCGGCGCTGCGGGCCCGTCCCCCGCGGCCCTGCTGGAGCAGAGCATCCGGCGGCTCACGGCCCGGGTGCGCGGCGAGCGCCGTCCCGAGGACGAGCTCTCCCCGGGGCGGCCCGGCTGGTGGGTCCTGGCCGTGGGCGAGCCCTACGGGCAGGACGACTTCCCGGCCCGGGACGCCGCGCGCGAGCGGCTGCGCGGGCGCGTCACCGCCTGCGGCGTGCACCTGGCCGAGTGGGTCTGGGTCTGGGACACCGCGAACCAGGCCCAGGTGGTCCTGGCCACCCTGCCCACCCGCATCCGCGCCGAGCTGGTGGCCGAGCGCTTCCGGACGCGCGGGCTCCACGTGCGGGTGGCCGCGGCCGTGTAGGCCGGGCCGGGAAAAAACAAGGGGCCCGTTGATTTCAGCGGGCCCCAATGTATTGATTCGACAAGATTTCGATTGATTTTTGCCGGAGGACGGTCAGTTCTCCTCGGCGGCCAGGTAGGGGTCGAGCTCCATCACCGCCTCGAACAGGAAATGGTCCACCAGGTGGCAGAGCATGTGCCCGGCCGCGATGTGCACCTCCTGGACCACCGGGGTGTCCGGGCTGGGCACGGCCAGGACCCAGTCGCTCAGGGGCGCGGCCTCGTTGGTGTTGCGGCCGGTGAGGGCCACGCTGGTCAGCCCGCGGCGGCGCGCCTCGCGCAGGGCGTGCAGCACGTTGGGGCTGCTCCCCGAGGTGCTGATGCCCACCAGCATGTCTCCGGCCTTGCCCAGGGCCTGCACCTGCTTGAGGAACACCTGGTCGAAGCCGTAGTCGTTGCCGATGGCCGTGAGGATGCTGGTGTCCGTGGTCAGGGCGATGGCGGGCAGGGGCGGCCGCTCCAGCTTGAAGCGGTTCACGAACTCGGCGGCCAGGTGCTGGCAGTCCGCTGCGCTGCCGCCGTTGCCGCAGAACAGGATCTTGCCGCCCTTGGCCAGGCACACGGCCATCTGCCGGGCGATGGCCACCAGGGCCTCGGCCTGCTCCTCGAAGAACGCCTGCCGGGCCTCCAGGCCCGCCCGGGCGTGCTCCATCACCTTCTGCACCGCGTTGTCCATGCCGGTCTCCCTCGCGTTTCGGTCCCGCCCCTGCGGAACGGGAGCCCAACCTACCCCAAGGCCCGGCCGAGCGCAACGCGCCGGGCGTCCGTCCGGGCCGTCCTTCCCCGGTGGGCCCCGGTGGGCCCCGGCGGGGTTCCG
>JBFWIY010000494.1:0-2714 GCA_050255855.1 Desulfovibrionaceae bacterium | reverse complement strand
GGGGCTCGATGTGGGCCTCCTTGCCCGTGGACAGGTGGATGGCCCCGAGCACGTTGATCCCGTTGGCGACCTTGGGCGCGTCCGGGTCCATGAACTTGTCGGCCAGGGCCAGCAGCGCCTTGGACGCGCCCTCGGCATAGGGCTCGGACCCGGCCGTGGGGACCATGAACACCGGCATGTTCGTGCGCGCCTCGATGGTCCGGGCGAACCCCTTGAGGTCCGTGCCGATGATCTCGGAGATGGGCGTGCCGGACAGGGCCACGAAGCGGCGCTCGAGCCCCTTGGCCGTCTGCACGATGTTGTCGATGAACTTGGCGTCGTTGCCCAGGATCACGTCCATTTCCAGGAGCCCGGCGCCCACCACCGTGGCCGGGCCGCGGTACCAGCGCGGCTCGTCCTCGATGTTGATGTGCCAGGCCCCGCCGGCCGGGCCGTAGATGACCACCAGGCCGTCGAAGTCGTAGAGCGCCGAGCTGACGCCGAAGTAGCCCGTGGCCAGGGGAAGCAGGTGGTGGTATTCTTTCATGGAATGTCCTTTTGCATGGCTCTCTTGCGGGGCGCGTTCCGGTCGCGGGGCGCGCCGACGGGCTAGATCAGGAAGTTGTGGCCGTAGATCCAGTCGTAGTTGCTCACCGGACGTTCCAGGGCCTCGCGGGTCCGCTCCAGCATCCAGAGCGTGGCCTCGTAGCCGTACGTCTGTTCCTGGTAACGCGACAGGGGCACGTTGGCCGCGTTCACGCAGTAGATGCCCGCGTCCACGCCGTAGGCCACCTGCACGTGGTCGAAGTCCCCGGTGCGGCCGCACAGGGCCGGGTGCGAGGCGTTGTAGACCGGGATCTCCGGCCGGACCTTGCGCAGTCGCTCGATGAGCTCCCATTCGTAGGGCTTGATGGTCCCCCGGGCGAAGAGGGCCTGCACGTCGATCCCCTCGCGGACCAGGAACAGGGCCAGTTCGAAGGGGCTGCCGTTGATGGCGCAGCCCACGGCCACGGACTTGCCGCGCAGGACGTCGAGCATGGGCCCGGCCGCCTCGCGCGCCGCCGCCTCGCGCGCCGCCACGTCCAGTTCCCGGCCCACGGCCCGGGCGATCCTGGCGTAGTTCTCGCGGATGGCCTCGAACCCGTAGGACGTGGGCGCGAAGCAGGAGGGGATGTCCATCTCCGCAACCATCTTCCCGTTCAGCCCGTTGGCCAGGGGATGCAGGACCACGGAGGCCCGCGCGTCGGCCATGGCCGAGAACTCCTTGAGGTCCCGGCACAGGGGAATCTGCAGGATGCGGCGCACGCCCGCGCCGCGCAGCACCTGGTAGAGCTCGCCGGAGTCGGACAGGGGCATGAAGGTGCCCAGCAGGTTGACCGTGTCCTGGTCCGGCGTGCGCGACTCGTGCCTGAGAAAGTCGAAGAACGCGGTGTAGGCCGAGGTGAAGGGCGAATCCTTGAGCCCGATGGTGATCGGGGCCATGGCCCCGAGGATGACGCGCCGCCCGGTGGCCGCCTCCAGCCGGTTGATGACCCCGGTGAAGTCCGTGCCCAGGATGTAGTCCGGGCAGCCCACGATCAGGAAGATGACCTTCTCGTCGCGCCGGGACGCGATGTCCAGGACGCCCTGTTCCACCTTTTGCAGGTGGTTGCCCAGGGTCATGTCCAGCTCGGAGACGCAGAGCATGTAGAAGCGCTCGGTGAAGCCCCGGGCGTGGGCCATGAAGGCCGACTGGCGCTGGCAGGCCGAGGGCCCGGCCATGACCGCCAGGGTGTCGGGCTGCAGCAGGCAGGTCTCGATGACCCCCCAGCCCGCCAGGTTGGGCCCCACGCCCTCCAGCGGGGCGAAGGGGAAGTCCGCCTTTTGGCGCAGGTCCGCGATCTTGATGCGCGCGTGATCCAGGTCCATGCGGCTATCCTCCGTGGCTCAGGCGGCGTTGCGTTCGGCCGCGAAGTTGACGATGGTCCCGGCCAGGTCGAAGAAGCGGGCCGAGGTGGGCAGCGTCGGGTCGCCCTCCACGATGGTCCTGCCCTGTTCCTCGAAGGCGTGGATGGCCGTGTCGCGCGGGATCACGCCCACGACCTCGGTCCGCATCTCGGCGGCGAAGTCCCGCACGCGCTCCACCTCGTCGGCCATGTCGCGGCAGTTGAGGATCAGCCCGCCCAGCTCCGCGTAGTTGCGGTCCGCGAAGTTGCGCAGGGCCAGGATGATGTTCCGGGCCGCGAGCAGGGCCATCTTCTCGCCCGAGGTCACGATGCAGACCTTGTCCGCGAACCCCTCGCGCATGGGCACGGCGATGCCGCCGCAGACGATGTCGGCCAGGATGTCGTAGAGCACCACGTCCGGCTGGTAGGCCTCGTAGGCGCCCATCTCGTCGAGCAGTTCGAAGGCCGTGAGCATGCCCCGGCCGAAACAGCCCACGCCCGGAGTGGGCCCGCCCACCTCCATGCAGACCACGTCGCCGAACCCGCGCCGGGCGATCTCCTCCAGGCTGTCCGGGCGGCCCTTTTCCTGCAGGTATTGCAGAATGGGCGGCGGCGGGGTGCCGCCGAGCAGGTTGATGGTCGAGTCGGTCTTGGGATCGCACCCCAGCTGCATGACGTTGTACCCCCGGGTGCCCAGGGCGGCGGAGATGCCCGAGGTCACCGTGGACTTGCCGATGCCGCCCTTGCCGTAGATGGCTACCTTGATCAAATCGCTTCCCCCTGCATTTTGAGTGAATGGCCCTTGCCCGG
>JBFWIY010000493.1:0-2719 GCA_050255855.1 Desulfovibrionaceae bacterium | reverse complement strand
AAACGTTCCTCGTGAAAGCAGACGGCGCCGGTATTCCTGCATCCCGGTCAAGATCGGCCATGGCGTCCGGGCGCCCCCTCATCCGCCATGGCCGATGATCAGGCGAAGGCTAGCGGACGTAATACCCAACGGACATGGACGTCCGCTTTTCCAGCTCCTCGGCGGTCAACTCAGCGCGCTCGTCCAGGTAGGGCAGAACCAGATGCTTGACCTTGGCGGTGTCTTCCACAACCTTCAGCGTCACGCCTTCAGGCACATCCACGCCCTTCGCCTTGAGCACCGCCCCCGGATCCGCCTTGAACCGGGCCATGGCATCGGGATCGGAATAGAGATCGATCAGCACGTCAGCCAGTTTCATGGTGTTCCTCCTGGTTTCACAACATGTTCAGTTCGTTTATCTGTGTTCCTGGCCAGTTTCCATTGCCGTGAATCGAATCCGCCCTCCTCAAGAACGGAGTCGGATCCGTCATTTGATGACGATGTCACATGGCTTCCTATGGGCATACCAAGCCTGTCCGACCTGGACAAGCTTCTGATTCACCGTGGCCAACAGCATGAACAGGCCGTACAAAAACCAGAATCGGTTCGCCTGGAAGGCCGGGTCGAACGAGACCTTGTATGCGAGCAGGCCCAACAGCGCCATCCCGAAAAGCGGCGAGAGGATTCCATACCCCCAAAGGGCCGCATGTTGCCTCGCAAGAAGCGGCGTGCTCGAAAAAGGTCGACGCCAGCGCAAGAAGCGGAACATGATGGCCTTGGCCTGCCCCTCTAGCCGGGGCAAACCGGACAGGTCCGACAGGATGTAATACCCGTCCAGCTTCAACAGGGGCAGCAGATTGAACATGGCCATGAGCATGGACACCATGGCCAGGGCGCCGAGGAAATCCCCGGCATCCGGCAGGTTGAGCCGGTACAGGGCCACGTCCCCCCAGGCCAGGGCGCACCCCAGGATGATATTGGACATCGGGCCGGCGAAGGATACCGAGACCCGCCGCCATTTGCCGGGAAACCCCCAGGCGGCGGACGTGTCGCAGTAGGCCGCGATGGAGCCGAAATACAGCATCAGCCCGAAGGAGCTTATCCGACCGCCGTTGCGCATGCAGGCGCCGGCATGGGAGAGCTCGTGGACCACGGTCAGCACGCCCAGGCAAAGGTAGAACAGGATCAGGGACAGGATGTCGAGCTGGTCGAGGATCTGATCGGGACTTTCGAACACGTGGGTATGATCGTCCAGGTCGAAATTGAAGACGACCAGGGAAAAGACGACCAGGGCCGTCCAGACCCACAGCATGTTCCGGCCGAACAGCCAGCCGACAAGCCCGTCGAGCCTGGCCATGAATGCCGCCGCGTTGGGCAGGGGAAAATCGAGCGACATCAGGCGGGCGATGCGGCGACGCCAGGCGGGCGCCGTCTTTTCCGGGAACAGGCGTTGGCCAAAGGAAACGATGTCGGCGCGCTGCAACTGCTCCATCAGGCCGCCCAGCTGCTCGGGGCGGAACAAGCCGAACCGCGCCACCAGGAGCCGATAGACATCCCGCAGGGGGGTCTTGCCGTCGATGGCGGCGAGGGCGGCGATCCCCATCGCCGGAATCTGCATCACGATGTCCCCACGATCCCTGGTGACGATGCCGGAGCCATCGGGTCGCTCGGAGACGTGCGCGTGCGCATCCAGCACCGGGCGGAGATTGAGGAAGTAGAGCTCGTTGGGGCGTTCCTTGTCGCGTGCGTATTCCGTCAGCCGGACGCTCGCATGCCGCCCTTCCTCATGCCACAGCACCTTGTCGACGCCGAGGACTTCCGCCGGCAGGGAGTCGGGGCCAAGGCTCGACGGCCGGGCCCCGCCCTCCCCGGCGGGAAGGGTTACCGTGACCGCCAGGCAATAGGTATAGGGCTCGAAGTGAAAGCGGACGTGGGCATCGCCATCCGGATCGGTCGCCTCAATGGCCCGCACCAGGGCCGTCAGGCCCTCCGCAAGGCGTTGCATGGCCGTTCCTTCGATGCCTGCAACCCCGCACCAATGCTCCAGGGACTCTCGCAGAGAGTCCGGATTGACCCTGCTTGCAGGAAATTCAAGAGGCAGGAAATTCTTTTTTTGTGAAATCAGCATCAGCCCGTCTCTTCCGTCATCCTTATTCTTCCCACACTGATGCATGCACAAAGACAATCTTTAATGCGGTTAACCGGAGAGACACCCCGAGTCAACTCGGCCTTCGGGGATGCGCGCCACCGTCCAACCGCCTTTGTCCTTCCATCCGGCCTGCCGTCGGAGGCGAAGGCGCAGGGCGCCGCCCCGGCCACTACCGCACAGCCAACCATTCTACAGGGTTGGCATTCCACTGTAAGCACAACACCCGCTGGCGCGGGGAAGACACCGACGGGGCGGTGGAGTGCGTGGCCTGCGCGGGACTACCCCCGCGGGCGCGGGGAAGACCGCTGGCTGGTGGATCCGGAGGCCCTGCGGCGGGGACTACCCCCGCGGGCGCGGGGAAGACAACCTCGCCAGACTGGATAGCCCGAGTCATGCGGGACTACCCCCGCGGGCGCGGGGAAGACGACCGGACCACGCCGTTTCTGTCGTCGTCGAACTCGACTACCCCCGCGGGCGCGGGGAAGACGACGCTACACTGAGTCTGGCCCGCGCCGTCAAGGGACTACCCCCGCGGGCGCGGGGAAGACGCCGTCCTCGGACTCCGAGGCGAAGGCCACCCGGGACTACCCC
>JBFWIY010000492.1:0-2721 GCA_050255855.1 Desulfovibrionaceae bacterium | reverse complement strand
TGTCGTCGATGTGCTGCACGCCATCCTCAATGCGCCGCTGCACGCGCCGGATGACCGTCTGGTCCATGACCACCTCCAGGGCCCCGACCACGGTCCCGTCGCGGCCCGTCAGGGGCAGGGCCATGTACTCGAAGTCCAGGCGCTCCTGGCCCTCGCCGCTGGCCGTGGCGGAGCGCTCCGCCCGGCGCGAACGCATGGCCTTGACGCAGGCGCAGCGCTCGGACCCGCAGTCCTGGGTGCGGAACAGGCTGTGGCACTCGCGCCCCTGGACCTTCTCCACGGGCAGGCCGGTCATGGCCGCGGCGGCCGGGTTGGCGTAGACCACGCGGCGGTCGCGGTCGATGGCCATGACCGGGGCGGGCATGGCGTCGAAGAGGTTGCGGAACATCTCGGCCAGGGTGTTGCCGCTCTCCAGCAGCCGGGCGAAGGCCCCGGAATAGCCCGAAGCGTCGGCGTGGCGCAGGAAATCGCCGGTGCGCACGCCATCGGCCAGGGTCTCGTAGTCGGCCAGCAGGGACTTGAGGCTGCGCGGGATGCTGCGCACGGCCCGGCCGATGCCGGCCATCTCGTCCGAGCCCCGGCAGTCCAGCTCGCCGTCCAGGTCGCCCTGGGCCACGCTCCGGGCAAAAGCCTCGATGCGCTTGATGCGGCTGAACACCGTGCGCTGCATGAGCGCCATGCCCACCAGCAGCGGCGCCAGGATGACCAGGACGAGGCTGACCTTGAGCACCCAGGAGAGGTTGGCCAGGATGGCCAGCGGGCCGGTGATGTCCTGGGCCACCAGCAGCACGCCCACGCGGCGGCCGCGGTAGTCCTCGATGGGAAAGGCGGCCACGGCCCGGGAGCCCACGGTGCGCACCACCACCCGCTGCGCGCCCTCGCCCAGCAGGGCCGGGGTGGCGATGGCCGCGGCGTCCGGAACGTCCTGGCCGGAGACGAACACGAACCCGCCGTCCAGCACCGGATACTTGGCCGGGTCCTGGAGCCGGGTGGTGATGTTCAGCAGCTTCTCGTCCATGAAGACCATGACCGAGACGCCCGGCTCGGCCTGGAACGGCCCGAGCACGGCGTCGAAGTCCACCAGCATCTCCACCGAGCCGAGCACGCCGCCGTCGACGTCGCGCACCGGGGCCAGGCCGCGGATGCTGAACCCGCCCCGGCCCGGCTCGATGCCCTTGAGGGGCTCGGGCTTGGCGTTGATGTCCAGCACGGTCTGGCGGAAGCCGGACAGGTCGTCGGAGATGTCCACCCACTTGCCCTCCTTCTTGGCCTGTTTCGCGCGCCAGATGCGCACCAGGCTGCGGCCGTTGGGCAGGTGGTAGTGGAGCTTGAAGTCGGCGTCCAGGTTGGTCTTGAGCCCGGCGCGCACCGGGGCCAGGATCTCGCGGATGCGCTCGCGCGCGGCCTGGGCCGCGGGCGACTTGGGGTCGTTCATGTCCCCGGAGTGGGCCAGGCGGTAGGCCGCGGCCACCTCGGGCAGGCTGCTGAACATGGCGGCTTCCTTGAGGGCGGTGTCCGCGGCCGTGCTCAGGGCGTTGCGCACGGCCGAGACCCGGTCCTGGGCCAGCATGTTCACGAAGGCGGACTTGAGGGAGTCCACCCGGGCCGAGAGCAAGGTCAGCCCCGCCAGGCCCAGCACCAGCGCCAGGACCACCATGGGCAGGCCGATCTTCGTTTTCAGACCAAGGGAGAGGGACATGGTCTTCCTCCACACGAAACCATTGGGGGATATGTCCCCCCTGCGTAACACAACGGCAACACAACGCCAGCCGGGCCGCGGGACGGCGCGGCCGGCAAGGTATTTTGTTCACAATGTGATCGTGCGGCGGGCGACTAGGGATTGTATTCCGAATAGATAGGGAAAAATGGCCGCGTCCCGTCCGGAATGGAGCGGGCTTGTCATATGATTCCGGATCGGACATAAAAAACAATTTTTTCGCCGCCGGGGGAAAAAACGGACGGAGACGCCGCCCGGGCGGTCGCGGGTTACGACTTCCCGATCCGCTGGGTGAGGTCCCCGGCCGCCATGCGCCGGACCATGGCCTCGATACGCCGCAGCGGCCGGAACACCACGGCCTGCATCACCCCCGCGCCCACGGCCAGGGGCAGGATGATGAGCCCGGCCAGGATGGCGGTGAGCACCCGGGACAGGCGCAGGATCACCGCCAGGGGGCCGGAGATGTCCTGGGCCAGCACCAGCACGCCCACCTGGCGGTCCCGGTAGTCCCGGATGGGGAAGGCGGTCACGGCGCGGGACCCCAGGGTGCGCACCACCGTGTCCCCGGCCCCGGCCGCGAGCAGGTCCGGGGTGGCGATGGCCGCGGCGTCCGGGACGTCCTGGCCCGAGACGAACACGAACTTCCCGTCGATGACCGGGTTCTTCTGGGGGTCCTGCAGCCGGGTGGTGATGGGCAGCAGCTCGGAATTCATGAAGACCATCACCGAGACGCCGGGGTCGGCCTGGAGCGGCCCGAGCACGGCGTCGAAGTCCGCCAGCATCTCCACCGACCCCAGGGTCTTGTCCCCGTCGCGCACGGGCACCAGCCCGCGCACGGCGAATCCGCCCCGGCCCGGTTCGATGCCCTGGAGGGGCTCGCCCTTGGCGTTCACGTCCAGCACGGTCTGGCGGAACCCGGACAGATCGTCGGAGATGTCCACCCACTGGCCGTTTTTCTTGGCCTGCTTCTCGCGCCAGACGCGGAGCAGGCTGCGGCCGTTGGG
>JBFWIY010000491.1:0-2722 GCA_050255855.1 Desulfovibrionaceae bacterium | reverse complement strand
AGTTCATCGTGGACATGAACGCCGGCTCCCCCCGCTTCAAGGCCCTGCGCCGCATCAACGCCAACCATCCCATCGAGGCGGTGGGCAAGAAGCTGCGGGACATGATGGCCTGGTTGAAGAAGAAGTAGCCCTCGGGCCTGAATGACGATACGGCCGCCGCCCCGATCCGATCGGGGCGGCGGTTTTGTTTTGGGATTGACGGTCGGTGATACGATGTATATACATTGTTTATACGGAGGCGGCCATGATCAAGAATCTCACCCGGCACGGCAACAGCCTGGCCCTGGTCATCGACAAGCCCATTCTGGAGCTTTTGAAGATCGAGCCGGACACCCCGCTGGAGATCGGCACCGACGGGGAGCGGCTGACCATCACCCCGGTGCGGGATGCGGAGCGGGCGCAGCGCTTCGCCCAGGGGCTGGAGCGCATCAACGCCCGCTACGGCAAGGCCCTGAAGGCCCTGGCCGACTGAGGCCGGGGGGCGCATGGAGCCGTTGTTTCTGACCGTGGCCGAGGTCCTGGCCATCCATGGGGACCAGCTGGCCCGCTACGGGGGCGCGCCGGGCGTGCGGGACATGAGGCTGCTGGAATCCGCCACGGCCATGCCCGCGGTCGGGGTCGGAGACGGCTATGCGCATCCCGATCTCTTCGCCATGGCCGCGGCCTATCTGTTTCACTTGGTGCGCAACCATCCCTTTGTGGACGGCAACAAACGGACCGGCGTGGTGGCGGCCTTGCTGTTCCTGGATCTGAACGGCGTGGAGATCGTTGCGCCGCCGGAGGCGCTGGAGGCCATGGTCCGATCCGTGGCCCGGGGCGACATGGACAAGGCGGCCATCGTCGTGTGGTTCAAAGGCTTTTGATATCCACCACCGGCGTCCCGTCGATGGCCTCCAGGGGCTCGACGTGGAGGCGCATCCCATCCATTCCCACGAGCGTGACCTCGTGCAATCCCAGCGGGTTGGGCCGGTCGGGGGAGCGGGTGGAGAAGACGCCGCGGATGGGGCGGGTCAGGTCGCCGCGCGGGTGGACCTGCTGGACCGTGCGGTCGGCCTCGTGCAGCCAGGTGATGAGGATGATCTTTTGGCCCGGGGCCAGGCCGACCAGGGCCTCGGCGTAGGCCGGGGCCACCTCCACCCAGGCGTCGGGCGCGCCCTCGGTGTTCTGCTTGGGGGCCAGCGCGCGGTCCTTGAGCACGGAGCGCACGATGCCGATGGGATGCAGGGTCGCGTCCGTATCCTGGTTCATGTCCGGGCTCCTTGGGCTGAGGTTCGGCTGGGGTTCAGGTGACGTCCGGGTAATGCCCGGGCCGCGCCGGGGCTGGGTCCGCCCCGGGGTGATCCGGTTGCGGCGGGGGCGGCGTCATGCCGGGACGTTCCGGCCGTTCCGGCCGCCTGGGCCCGTTCGGCCGCCTCGGTCCCGGCCGCCTGGGCCGCGCTCCCTCAGTCTCCGAAATGGTCGAAGCCTTCCTGGGTCCAGGCCGCGCCGTTGACGCGCAGGCCCGCCGTTTCCGTCACCGCGCCGATGCCCAGCACCCCGGGCACGCTGGCCTGGATGCAGCGCAGGGCCCCGGGCGCGGCCGCGCCGAGCAGGGCGTAATCCTCGCCGCCCAGCACCGCCGTGCGCAGGGCCTCGCCCGGGCTTTCGGCCGCCTCGCGCAGCTCCGGGTGCAGGGTCTCGGCCGGGAGCGCCAGATCCGCCCCGTGGCCCGGGCTCAGGGCCAGAAAGCGCGGCAGGTCCCGGGCCAGGCCGTCGCTCACGTCCATCAAGCCGCGCACCCCCGGCAGCCCGGCCAGGGCCAGGCCCTCGGCCACCAGCGGGCGCGGCCGCAGGTGGGCCGCCGTGGCCTCGGGCAGGGCCGCCTTGGCCGCCTCGCCCCGGCGCTCCAGGGTCAGCAGCCCCACCCGGGCCAGGCCCAGCCGTCCCACCACGAAGAGTTCGTCCCCGGGCCGGGCGTGGCCGCGGGTCAGGAAGCGCCCGCCCGGCGCGGCCGAACCCCATATGGTGATGGCCAGGCCCAGGCTGGCGGCCCGGCTCAGGTCGCCGCCCAGCAGGGGGCACTCGAACGCCTCGGCCAGCTCGGCCATGCCCGCCAGCAGCGGCCGGAAATACTGCTCGTCCAGGTCCGGCGGGACCATCAGGTTCATGAGGAAGCCGCGCGGCCGCGCACCCATGGCCGCCATGTCCGAGAGGTTCACGGCCAGCGCCTTGTGCCCGATGTCCGCCGGGCGGAAATAGGAGCGGCGGAAGTGCACGTCTTCCAGAAAGAGGTCCGAGGACAGGCAGAGCGCGCCCTCGGGTTCGATGATGCAGGCGTCGTCCCCGCGGCCGAATCCGGCGGGCAGTCCGGCATGTCCGACACCTGTCGGGAAGGCGCGGTCGATGAGGTCCAGGAAGGCTTGCTCCGAGCGGATGGACATGAGGCGGCACCTGTCGGCTGAGGGTGTCGGGAACAAACGGCCGGCGACCGGCCCGCGCCGCCGCCAAAAAGCCACCATACCTCCGGCCGCGGGGGCGGGTCAAACGCGCGGGGAGGGGGGAAGGGGGATATGTGTGAGTACCCCCTTAAAAGGTGGAGGCGAGCGGAGGGTGGGGGCGAGCGGAGGGTGGGGGCGAGCTGGGAAGGAGGGGTGCTGGGAAGGAGGGGAGCGGAGGGAGATGAGCTGTGGGGGGGGAGGGGAGCGGCTGGGGTATCGGGAGAGGGCGGGGGATCAGGGGAGAG
>JBFWIY010000490.1:0-2732 GCA_050255855.1 Desulfovibrionaceae bacterium | reverse complement strand
CGGTGGCCCCGCGCAGCCGGGACCAGTCGCCGTCCAGGTAGCGCAGGAGCCCGGCGGCCGCCCCGGCCGGGGTGAGCAGCAGGCCGCGCTCCAGGTAGGGCGTGAAGAACCGGCGCACGGCCTCGCCCGCGCCGCCCTCGGCCTGGCGGGCCTGCTCCTGCATGCGCGTGGCCACCACCCCGGGGCGGTACACGAAGGTGGTCAGCGCCGGGGCCTCGGCGGCCAGCTGCCGGGCCAGGTGCTCCTCGGCGGCCTTGGCCGCGCAGTAGAGCCCCAGCCCGGGCATGGCCCGCTGGGCCGCGCCGGACCCGAAGAACACGCACAGCCCGGCCCCGCGCCGCAACAGCGGCGGCGCGCCGCGCTGCACCAGCCGCCAGGCCGCCCGCAGCCCCGCGCCCACCACGGCGTCGAAGTCCGCGTCGTCCAGCTCCCAGAGGGTCGGCCCCGGGAGCAGCACCCCGGCGGCGTGGATGAAGCCGAAATAGTCCCCCAGCCCCTCGGCCCGGTCCACCAGGGCGCGCACCACGGCGTCGTCCGCCGCGTCCCCGGCCACGGCCAGGACATGCGCCCCCGGGCCCAGGGCCTCGATGGCCAACGCCTGGCAATCCTTGCGGGTTTCCTCCAGCAAGGGGGCGTCGCGGGCGCACAGGACCAGACGCACCCCACGCCGGGCCAGGGCCAAGGCCAGGGCCCGGCCGATGCCGCGGGAGGCTCCGGTAAGGATGAGGGTTTTATTTCGTAACATTCTCGGCTATGCTCCCCGCTCTTCCCCAACCTTTTACGTTCTGAGTGTACTCCATGCCCGCTCGTTTAAGCAACCGCTCCAGGCTCGTATCCCAGTCCGAGATCCGGTCCATGACCATCGCCTGCGCCAAGGCCGGGGGCATCAACCTGGCCCAGGGCGTGTGCGACCTCACCGTGCCCGACCCGGTGATCCGCGGCGCGGTGCAGGCCATGCACGAAGGATACAACACCTACACCCGGTTCGACGGCCTGCCCGAACTGCGCGAGGCCATCTCCCGGCGCATGGAGGCCGACTACGGCCTGAACGTGGACCCCGAGGGCGAGATCGTGGTCAGCGCCGGGGCCACCGGGGCCTTCTACGCCACGGCCCTGGCCCTGTTCAATCCCGGCGACGAGGTCATCGTCTTCGAACCCGGCTACGGCTACCACGCCACCACCCTGGCCGCCCTGGACGTGCGCACCTCGGTGGTGCGCCTGGCCCCGCCCCACTGGTCCTTCAACGAACGCCAGCTCCACGACGCCGCCTCGGACCGCACCCGCGGCATCGTCATCAACACTCCGGGCAACCCCACGGGCAAGGTCTTCACCCGCGCGGAGCTGGAGCGCATCGCCGACTTCGCCGTGAAACGCGACCTCACCGTCATCACCGACGAGATCTACGAACACTTCGTGTACGACGGGCTCAGCCACGTGCCCCCGGCCACCCTGTCCGAGCTGGCCGACCGCACCGTGACCATCTCCGGCTTCTCCAAGATCTACAGCATCACCGGCTGGCGGCTGGGCTACGCCATCTGCCCGCCCGAACTGGCCCGGGCCATCGGCCACTTCAGCGATCTGGTCTACGTCTGCGCCCCGGCCCCGCTCCAGATCGGGGCCACCCGCGGGCTCATCAGCCTGCCGCCGGAGTACTACCGCGAGGTGGCCCGGGAACACGGCCGCAAACGCGACCGCTTCTGCCAGGCCCTGACCAGCGCCGGACTCGCCCCCCACGTGCCCCAGGGGGCCTACTACGCCCTGGCGGACATCTCCCGCCTGCCCGGCGACACCGGCCGGGACCGGGCCATGTTCCTGCTGGAGGAGACCGGCGTGGCCTGCGTGCCCGGCGAGGCCTTTGTCTCCGACCCCCTGGCCCGCAACCTGGGCCGCTTCTGCTTCGCCAAAAAATGGCCCGAGCTGGAGGACGCCTGCCGCCGCCTGGAGGCCCTGGCCTAGACCCGCCCCTCCCGCAGAAATCGGGCGAAATCAATCGATATCCAGAAACATCAGCCAGTTATCCGACGCATGATTCCATCAGCACAGGACGAGTACGCCCCCTTCGCCCACCTCTACGACGCGGCCGTGGGCCCCTGGCTCGCCCCCCTGCGCCGGGCCGTGCTCCGCGCCGTGGCCCCCACCGGCCCGAGCCCCGACGTCCTGGACCTCTGCTGCGGCACCGGGGCCCAGGCCGCCCTGCTCCACGCCGCCGGATGCCGCGTCACCGGCGTGGACAACTCCCCGGCCATGCTCGCCCAGGCCCGGCACAAGACCCCGGCCCCCATCCGCTACCTCCTCGAAGACGCCACCGCCACCTCCCTGCCCGCCGCCACCTTCGACGCCGCCGTCATCTGCCTGGCCCTGCACGAAAAACCCCAGCCCGTCCGCCTCGGCATCCTGGCCGAGGCCGCCCGGCTGCTGCGCCCGGGCGGCCGACTCCTGGTGGCCGACTACCGCCGCCCCGCCAGCCCCTTCACCCGCCTCACCCTCCCGGCCGTGGCCGGGGTCGAACGCCTGGCCGGACGCGAACACCACGCCCTGTGGCGCGACTTCCTGACCCGCGGCGGCGGCCGCGCCCTGCTGGACGGCCCGGCCCGCACCACCCCGGACGGCTCCCCTGCCCCCTGGACCCCCACCCCGGCCCAACGCCTGGGCCACTTCCTCCTCGGACACGCCGCCCTCTGGCAACTGGACCGGGCATAGCTTCGGCCGGACGGACGAGTAAAAAAGGCCTC
>JBFWIY010000489.1:0-2750 GCA_050255855.1 Desulfovibrionaceae bacterium | reverse complement strand
GCAAGCCCGGCCTGAACGACCTGGCGAGCAAGTTCCACCAGCAGTGCATGGGCTGCCACACCGCCCAGGGCAAGGGCCCCACCGCCTGCGGCGAATGCCACGTCAACCCCCCGGCCGAGCCCGCCCCGTAACGGCCGAGCCGCCGAACAACAATAAAAGGGCCGCCCCCCCCGGGCGGCCCTTTTTTGTCGCGGGAAGGGCGAACCGGGGGAAGGAGGGGACCCCCATCCTCCCTCCCCAAAAACTTCCTGGTTGGGGGGCGGGGACGGGCGGATGGACGTAGGGGCGACCGGGGTGGAGATGGAGGGCGAAGGGGGGAAAACGGCCGCCGCCCCCCGGCCGGAAGGGCGCGGAAGGCGGCGGGGATCGAGGGGAGGAGGGAAATTAGAGGATGTAGCGCGACAGGTCGCGGTCCTCCACGATGGCGGTGAGCTTGTCCTGGACATAGGCCTTGTCCACCAGCACCTGCTGGCCGTCCCGGTCCGGGGCCTCGTAGCTCAGGTCCGAGAGGATTTTCTCCATGATGGTGTACAGCCGCCGCGCCCCGATGTTCTCGGTCTCCTCGTTGATGCGCTCCGCCGCCGCGGCGATCTCCTCCAGGGCCTCCTTGCTGTACTCCAGGTGCACGCCCTCCGTGGCCAGCAGGGCCTTGTACTGCACCGTGAGCGCGTTCTTGGGCTCGGTGAGGATCCGGTAGAAGTCCTCCCGGGCCAGGGCCTGGAGCTCCTCGCGCAGGGGGAAGCGCCCCTGGAGCTCCGGGATCAGGTCCGAGGGCTTGGCGTAGTGAAAGGCCCCGGCCGCGATGAACAGGATGTGGTCCGTCTTGACCATGCCGTACTTGGTGTTCACCACGCAGCCCTCCACCACGGGCAGCAGGTCGCGCTGCACGCCCTCGCGCGACACGTCGATGCCCCCGCCGCCGTGCTGGTCCTGGCGGGCCGCGATCTTGTCCAGCTCGTCGATGAACAGGATGCCGGTCTGCTCCACGCGCTCGCGCGCCAGCTCGATGACCTTGTCCATGTCGATGAGCTTTTCGGCCTCCTCGGTGATGAGCGCCTGGTAGGCGTCCTTGACCTTCATCTTGCGGCGCTTCTTTTTGTTGGGGAACATGCGGCCGATGACGTCCTGCATCTGCATGCCCACGTCCTCCATACCCGGGATGGCCATGATGCTCACGGACGGGTCGGCCTGGGAGGCCACCTCCAGCTCCACCTCCTTGTCGTCCAGCTGCCCGGCGCGCCACATCTGGCGGAACTTGTCGCGCGTGCCGGTGTCCGGCTTGGGGGCCTCGGGCTCGGCCGGTCCGCCGCCGCCCAGCAGGAACCCCGTGGGCCGCTGGGACTGCGGCCGGGACCCGGGCAGGAGCAGGTCCAGCAGGCGGTCCTCGGCGCTCTTCTCGGCCAGCACGCGCACCCGCTCGTTCTCCTCCTTCTTCACCATGGACACGCCCATCTCCATGAGGTCGCGCACCATGCTCTCCACGTCGCGGCCCACGTAGCCCACCTCGGTGAACTTGGTGGCCTCCACCTTGAAGAAGGGGCACCCGGCCAGGTTGGCCAGCCGCCGGGCGATCTCGGTCTTGCCCACGCCCGTGGGGCCCATGAGGATGATGTTCTTGGGCGCGATCTCGTCGCGCAGGTCCGGGTCGATCTGCTGGCGGCGCCAGCGGTTGCGCATGGCGATGGCCACCACGCGCTTGGCCGCGTTTTGGCCGATGATGTACTTGTCCAGCTCCGAGACGATCTCGCGGGGGGTGAGGCTGCTCATGGGGTGGTCCTAGGCGGGTTTCTGCTGGGTTTCCACGGTGAAGTGGTCGTTGGTGTAGACGCAGAGCTCGGAGGCGATCTGCATGGCCTTGCGGCAGATGTCCTCGGCCGGGAGCTCGGTCTCGCGCTTCAGGGCCCGGGCTGCGGCCAGGGCGAAGGGCCCGCCCGAGCCGATGGCGGCCATGCCGTCGTCGGGCTCGATGACGTCGCCGTTGCCGGAGATGATGAGGATGGTCTCCCCGTCCGCGGCCAGGAGCATGGCCTCCAGGCGGCGCAGGTACTTGTCCATGCGCCAGTCCTTGACCAGCTCCACCGCGGCGCGGGTCAGGTTGCCGGAAAAGGACTCCAGCTTCTTCTCGAAGCGCTCGAACAGGGTGAAGGCGTCGGCCGTGGCCCCGGCGAAGCCCACGATGACCTTGTCCTTGTAGATGCGCCGCACCTTGCGGGCGGTGTGCTTCATGGCGATGCTCTGACCCAGGGTGACCTGGCCGTCGCCGGCCACGGCGGTGCCGTGTTCGTCGCGCACGGCCAGAATGGTGGTCCCTTTGAGTTCCATGCGGTTCTCCTGATGATTGGGGGGGGAGGGCTACAGGACGCGCAGTCCCTCGGCCGCGGCGGTCCACTCGGCCAGGGCGGCCGCGCCGCGCAGCACCATGCGGGCCTCGCGGAGGTGCCCCAGGTTGAGCCCCTGGGCCAGCACGGCCAGGGCGATGGGCGCGGCCAGGGCCACGGGGTAGCCGTAGGCCCCGCAGCTCACGGCCGGGAAGGCCAGGCTGGCCAGGGCGTGCTCCCGGGCCAGGGCCAGGCAGGACTCGTAGGCGCGGCGCAGGGCCCGGGGCTCGCCCCGGCCGCCGCCGCCCCACACGGGCCCCACGGTGTGGATGATGTACCGGGCGGCCAGCCGGAAGCCCGGGGTGAGGACCGCCTCGCCCGCGGCCAGGGGCCCGCGTTCGGCCACGATGGCCCGGCAGGCGGCCGCCAGCT
>JBFWIY010000488.1:0-2750 GCA_050255855.1 Desulfovibrionaceae bacterium | reverse complement strand
GGACTCCAACAACTGCTCCTCAAGCTGCACCAGGTTCGGCTTGCGGTTGGAGGCCCGGAACCCGCCGTCGGAAAAGCTGCACACCAGCAGGCCGTTGAGGGACAAAAACCCGTAGGAGCCCTGGAACCGCGCCACCAGCGAGTCGTCCGGCGGGGTGCCGGTGGCCACCCCGGCGATGGTCCGGCCGTCGGAGATGAGCATGCGCTCCGAGCCCTCGACGCATTGGAGCATCTTGCGGACGTGCTTGAAGTTGTCCAGCTGGGGGCGCTCCAGGTCGTCGAACAGGGCCATGAAGTTCATCTGGTACACCGCGCTCGGCTCCACAAAGGCGATGGTGCCCTTGGGCGGCTTGCCCTCCTCCAGGGTGCGGGAGATGCCGAGCACGGCGTCCAGCACCGGATAGATGCGCAGCTGGGTGTCCAGCCGCCCCATGACGCTGCGCTCGTCCACGATGTGGTCGCGCACGGCGTGCACGGCGCACTGCTGGAGCACGTGCCCGGCCGTGTCGATGTTCATGACGTTCTGCATCTCGTAGTTCTGCGCGAGCAGGCGCACGGCGTATTCCAGCCAGCGCTTGATGGGCCCGGTGCAGCAGATGTCCGGCTGGTGCTCGGTGAACCACATCTGGTAGGCCACGGCGCGGGAGCGGCCGCCGAAGGCGATGATCCCGGCCATGTCCAGGGCGCGGTAGTGCGCCTCGTCCAGGAAGTCGATCTCCACGCCGTCGGGCGGGGTTTTGCGCCACTTGTTGGAATAGAGGTAGAATTCCTGGAGCTTGGGCTCGTGGCCGCGGAGCAGGTCCTGGGGGTCCCAGAGGTAGGGCTTGCCCTGCTCCTCGATGCAGTAGAGCAGGGCCACCCGGGTGGGCGAGGCGAAATGGGAAAGCCCGTCCCGCAGTCCGTCGAGAATGTGGAAAATGCAGACGTTCTCGAAGCTGTATCCGGCCATACTCCCCCCGCCGAGGCTCGGCTGTGAAGAACATTGCCCAAAAACGGGGCGAAGTCCAGGGGGGCGGACCGAGAAGCCCGACCGCGCCGGGGCGGCTGGCGCAATAGACAACAACAATCCGCAACACATCTGGCCCGGCCCGGCGGCGCGGGGCCGGACAGGGCCGGGCCCGGGCTAGGCGGGCTTCCGGTCCCGCAGGGCCTCGGCGTAGCGGCGGTCCCAGACCATGATGTGGTGCACCAGCCAGCCCAGCAGGAAGGTCAGGGCCTCGTGGGCCACGGACGGGACGCCCGAGTCCTGCAGCAGCTCGAAGCGCTCCAACTCCTCGACAAAGGTCTGGTGCGCGGCCTTGTGCTTCTCGGTCTCCGGGTATCCGGCGCGGGTCAGGAACTCCTCTTCCGTGCGGAAGTGGTAGGTGACGAAATTGCGCATGGAGTCCACCACGTCGCGCACGGCATGCCGTTCGTCCCCGCGCAGGATCTTGTGGTAGAGGCGGTTGATGACCTCGAACATGTAGGCGTGCTGCTTGTCGATTTCGTCGAATCCCAGGTCCAGGGACCCGTCCCAGACCACGATGGGCATGGTGTGCTCCTTGGCGTTTGCGGCGGTGCGGCGCGCGGCCCGGGGGGCGGGCCGTTGTCCATGGCGAAAAGCTCCGATCCTCCCTCTTATCGGCTCCGGCCTCGGGTGTAAAGCCTCGACCGCCCGGGCCCTTGGCACGGCGGTTGCTAGACCCTCCCCGTCGACGTCGGAATCCCGGCGTCGCCGATCCGAGGGATGCGAATCAACGAGGGGAATGTCATATGTCCGTACCCATTCACTGCAGCAACCACGATATCGCTGCGGCCCGCGCCTGCGGCGAGGATGTCATCTTTTCCCTCCAGGAGGAGGGCGGCGAAACCCTGGAGGCCCTGGTGGCCGAGCTGGCCCGGCTGGAGCGCGACGGGGTCGCCATCGTGGCCAACGGCCCGCGCCCGGCCCCGGTCCATCTGGCCCCGGCCCGCCTGCCCGACGACGAGGACATCATCCTGCTGGAGGGCGCGCCGCCGTCCATGCACCTGCCGCCCCTGCGCCGGCCGCGCCGCGCCGTGCCCGCCCGGCTCTCGCCGCCCATGCCGCGGCTGTAGCCCCGATCCGGTCCGATCCGCCCGGCCCCCTTCCGCCGAGACAACGACGGCGCTCCCTCTCGGGAGCGCCGTTTTCGCGCGTCGGCCCGCCCGGGGTCAGGCGGGGCCGGGCCCCGACGCCGCTCCCGGGGCGGCCGCCCCGGCCCGCCGGGCCAGGACCTCGGCCAGGACCCGCGCCAGGTCCGCCAGGTCGAAGGGCTTGGCCAGGTAGCTGTCCATCCCGGCGGCCAGGAACTGCTCGCGGTCGCCGCTCATGGCGTGGGCGGTCATGGCCACCAGGGGCACGTCGGGCCGTCCGGCCTCTCCGGCGCGGATGCGCCGGGCCGCCTCCAGCCCGTCCATCTCCGGCATCTGGATGTCCAGGAGCACGCAGTCCACCGGGACGCGCCGCAGGATCTCCAGCACCTCGACCCCGGTGGCCGCGGTGAGCGCCTGGTGGCCGAGGCGGCGCAGCAGGCGCTCGCCCAGGATGCGGTTGACGCGATTGTCCTCGGCCAGGAGCACCACGGCCGGGTCCGCCGCGGCCGGGGCCTCGGGCTCGGCGGGCGACGGGGCGACGACCTCAGCCGGGGCCTCGTGGGCGGTCAGGGTCACCCAGACCGTGGTCCCCTCCCCCGGCTCGGTCTCGATGCACACCGTCCCCTCCATGGCCCGGGCCAGGCGGGCCACGATGCC
>JBFWIY010000487.1:0-2760 GCA_050255855.1 Desulfovibrionaceae bacterium | reverse complement strand
TCTACCGCCGCCGCCTCAGGGAGAGCGAGGAGAAGTACCGCTCGCTGTTCAACTCCGCCCCGGACCCCACCTTCGTGGTGGACGCCGAGAACATGCGCATCCTGGACGCCAACCCCCGGGCCCAGGACCTCTACGGCTACACCAAGGACGAGCTCATCGGCGAGAGCTTCCTCAAGCTCGGGCCGGACCACGAGTCCCAGTACCCGCTCATCTCCGGCATGGAGAACTCGGAAACCGGCTGCATCTACTACTCCAAGGTGGTGCACTACAAGCGCGGGGGCGAGCCCTTCTTCGTCAACACCCACGCCTGCCCCATCTCCTACCAGGAGCGCTCGGCCATCATCATCGCCACCACGGACATCACCGAGCTCATCGAAAAGGACGCCCAGCTCATCCAGGCCGCCAAGATGAAGAGCCTGGGCGAGATGAGCGCCGGGGTGGCCCACGAGCTGAACCAGCCGCTCAACGCCATCCAGCTCGGCTGCGAGCTGCTGGCCTTCCACCAGGAAAAGGGCCTGGCCATCCCCCAGAGCAAGCTGGAGCGCGTGCTCACCTCCATCACCGCCCAGGTGCAGCGCGCCAAGGAGATCATCGACACCCTGCGCGCCTTCGGCCGCAAGTCCGAGCTGTTCAAGGAGGCCCTGGACCTCAACACCCCCATCCAGCGCGTGCTCTCCATCATCCGCAAGCAGTTCGAGCTGGACAACATCCGCTTCGTCCTGGAGCTCGCCCCGGACCTCCCGCCCATCATGGCCCACGACAACCGGCTCCAGCAGGTCTTCTTCAACCTGGTGAACAACGCCCGCGACGCCATCAACGACCACGACCGCGACGGCAGCCTGCGGCGCGAGATCCGCATCCGCACCTCCCACGACGACGGCCAGGTGGTGGCCGAGATCATCGACTCGGGCGCGGGCGTGCCCGAGACCATGCGCCGCAAGGTCTTCGAGCCCTTCTTCACCACCAAGGGGGTGGGCAAGGGCACGGGCCTGGGCCTGGCCATCAGCTACGGCATCGTGCGCGACTACGGCGGGGACATCACCATCGGCGACGCGCCCGAAGGCGGGGCCGTGTTCCGACTCAGCTTCCCAGCGGCGGCCTGAGGGTGTATGGGGGCCTCATGAGCAAGCGCATTCTCATCGTCGACGACGAAAAGCCCACCCTGGAGATGCTGGCCATGCTCCTGGAGGGCTACGGCTACGAGGTGCTCACGGCCGCCGACGGGCGCGAGGCCGTGGAAGTCTACGAACGCGAGCGGCCGCCCGTGGTGCTCACGGACATCAAGATGCCCATCATGGACGGCATGGCCGTGCTCCAGCGCATCAAGGAGATCAACCCCCTGGCCGAGGTCATCGTGGTCACGGGCCACGGCGACATGGACCTGGCCATCAAGGCCCTGGACCTGGAGGCCACGGACTTCGTCAACAAGCCCGTGCAGCGCCGCACCCTGGACCAAGCCCTGCAGCGCGCGGAAAACCGCATCCAGATGGCCCGCAACCTGGTGGAGACCTTCCAGGTGGAGGCCAAGGGCGACGACATCGTGGTCACGGCCAACGGGAGCATCACCTCCTCGGCCGGGTCCGTGCTGCGCGGGGCCTTCGAGCACGCCCTGGACTCGGGCAAGCGGCGCATCCACCTGGTCTTCGGGCCCAACGCCTCCATCAACGGCGCGGGCATCGCCCTGCTCACGGACCTGCTGGTCCTGAGCCGCGAGCGCCGGGTGCCCGTCAGCCTGGTGGGCGTGCACGACAACTTCCAGGAAATCTTCGAAATCGTGGGCATCACCAAGCTGGTGACCATCCACCAGACCCTGGACGAGGCCCTGGCCTCGGCCCTCTAACCCCTCCCCACACTACGGCGCGGCCGGGGCCAGCAGCTCCTCCAGGGCGGCGCGCAGCTCTGCCTCGGTGTGCAGCCCCGTGATCCGCCGCACCTCCCGGCCGTCCCGCAGCAGAATGACCAGGGGCAGCTGGGTCACGCCGAACACGGGCAGCCCGCCCTCCCCCACCCAGTGCACCGGCAGGTCCCCGGGCAGACGCTCCCGGATCAGGGCCAGGCCCGCGGCGTCGAAGTCCAGGCTGACCACCTCCACGCCCAGGCCGCGCTGGGCGAACCCGTCGCGCAGCGCGCCCAGGGCGTCCAGCTCGCGCATGCAGGGCGGGCACCAGGAGGCCGCCAGAAAGAGCGCCGTGGGGCCCGGATGGGCCATGAGCTCGCGGCGCAGGCCCGCGGCGTCCGCAGGCCGGGTCTCGGCCCCCACGGCGTTGGCCGGGACGGGATCGGCCCCTACGGCGCCGGCCGGGACGGAGCCGGGAATGGCCAGGAGCAGCCAAAGCGCCAGGGCGGCCAGGGGCAGGGCGCGGGGGCGGGACGCGGGGGGCATGGGGCCTCCGTCAGGGCAGCTGGTCCAGGGCCCGGGCCACCCGGCCCAGGTCCGGACGGGAGTTGATGTCGTGCACGTCCAGGAAGCGGATGATCCCCTGCTTGTCCACCAGGAACAGGGCCCGCTCCGCCGTGCCGTCGCGGCGCAGCACCCCGAAGGCCGAGGCCGCGGCCCCGTGGGGCCAGAAGTCCGAGGCCACCGGAAACCACAGCCCGCCCATCTCGCGGGTCCAGGCGTACAGGGTGGGGACGTTGTCCACGCTCACGCCCAGCACCACGGTGTCGTGGGCCTCGAAGAGCTCCCGGGCCAGGTTGTAGCCCGGCCACTGGTCCGAGCACACCGGGGTCCAGGCCGCGGGCACGAAGCTCACCAGCACG
>JBFWIY010000486.1:0-2779 GCA_050255855.1 Desulfovibrionaceae bacterium | reverse complement strand
GTTGTTGCCAAAAGATGGTCCAACCTGAGATTTCAACTCTATCGCCGCCAACAGGGTTCCATTCTTTACAACAACAATATCCCATTCCTTGGTTGGCCGAAAATACCCAGGAAGGTCGAGCAAGGTCTTCTTGTTATAAATACAATCATCCTGTATTCCAGCTTCCTGGATAACCTTTCGGATGAGTTGAATAAAGCCATCCATCTGCGCCCCACCGGTCACTGCGCCTCGTAATCCTTGATCACTCTTTCCGGTTTGTTCCTGCTTAGTCGCCTGCTTATCCCGCGTTTGCCAAAACAGGCTAACAGCCTCAGACAGTTCCTTTTGATACCGGGGCATGTAATTCTTTCCTAGATATCCAGATCGGCCACGGCCAGGGCGTTCTTTTCGATGAACTCCCGGCGCGGCTCCACGTTGTCGCCCATGAGGTCGGTGAAGATGTCGTTGGCCTCGGCCGCATCCTCGATGGTCACCCGCAGCATGGTGCGCTTTTCCGGGTCCATGGTGGTCTCCCAGAGCTGCTCCGGGTTCATCTCGCCCAGGCCCTTGTAGCGCTGCACGGAAAATCCCCGGTGCGCCTCCTCCATGACCCGTTCCAGCAGGACGCCCATGCCCGCGATGGGCTCGGGCTCGCCCTCCTGCCCGGCCTTGGCCAGGCCGAACTCGAACCCGCCGCAGCTCTCCATGAGCTCCAGCCGGGTGTCGTAGGCCTGCTTGTAGAGCTTGGAGTTGAAGAACTCCATGGCCAGGCGGGTGCGGTGGCCGTTCTTGTTCTCAAAGGCCACGTAGGTGCGCTCCTTGTCCGCCTCCTCGTCCACCTCTTTTTCCAGGTGCACGGTGTAGCCGCGCGAGGCCATGTCCTCGGAGAACTCGGCCCCGTCGTTCTTTTCGAAGTAGCGGAACTTGAGGCGGTGCGGGGACTCCAGCAGGGCCATAAACAGGGCCTCCTCGATGCCCATGTCCACGGCGTCGGCCACCCGCTTCTCGATGTGGCTGATCTGGTCCAGGAGCTTGTGCAGCTCCTTGCCCGTGAACTCGGTTCCGTTGGCTGCGGAGACCTTCATGTCCGTGCCGATCTTGGACAGCAGGAAGTCCTGTAAGCCCTTCTCATCCTTGATGAAGCGCTCGAACTTGCCCTTGTGCACCCGGAACAGCGGCGGCTGGGCGATGAACACGTAGCCGCCGTCGATGAGCTCCTGGTACTGGCGGAAGAAGAAGGTCAAGAGCAGGGTGCGGATGTGCGCTCCGTCCACGTCGGCGTCGGTCATGATGACCACCTTGTGGTAGCGGAGCTTGCTCACGTCCTTGTCCTCCTCCTCGGTGCCGATGCCCACGCCCAGGGCGGTGATCAGGGCCCGGATCTCCTTGTTGGAGAGCATCTTGTCGAAGCGGGTCTTTTCCACGTTCAGGATTTTGCCGCGCAGGGGCAGAATGGCCTGGGTCTTGGGGTTGCGGCCCTGCTTGGCCGAACCGCCTGCGGAATCGCCCTCCACGATGAAGATTTCCGAGTCCTCCGGGCTCTTGGACTGGCAGTCGGCCAGCTTGCCGGGCAGGGAGTTGTCCGAGAGCGCGCCCTTGCGCCGCACCAGGTCGCGGGCCTTGCGCGCCGCGTCCCGGGCCCGGGCCGCGTCAATGACCTTCTCCAGGATGGCCTTGGCTTCCTTGGGGTTTTCCGCGAAAAAGGTGGTCAGCTTGTCGTAGACCAGGGAGGAGACGATACCCGTGACCTCGGAATTGCCCAGCTTGGTCTTGGTCTGGCCCTCGAACTGCGGCCGGGGCAGCTTGACCGAGATGACCGAGGTCAGCCCTTCGCGCACGTCGTCGCCGGACACCGTGCGCACCAGCTTCTTGGGCAGGTCCGCGTTCTTGATGTAGTTGTTCAGGGCGCGGGTCAGGGCCGTCTTGAAGCCCACCAGGTGGGTGCCGCCTTCCTTGGTGCGGATGTTGTTGGCGAAGGTGTAGACGTTTTCCTTGTAGCCCGCGTTGTACTGGATGGCGAACTCGGTGACCACGCTCTCGGATTCGCCCACGCCGTAGATGATCTCGCCGATGGCGGTCTGGCCGGTGTTGATGTCGGCCACAAAGCTCTTGATGCCGCCGTCGAACTTGAACAGCTTGTGCTCGCCCGAGCGCTCGTCCAGGAATTCGATCTCCAGTCCGGAGTTCAGGTAGGCCAGTTCCTGGAAGCGCTTCTTCAGGGTGGCGAAGTCGAACTGGTTGGTCTCGAAGATCTCCTCGTCCGGGCGGAAGCGCACCGAGGTGCCGTGGCCGTCGGTCTCGCCCACTTCCTCCAGGCCGGTGACCGGCGCGCCCCGTTCGTACTTCTGGCGCCAGACCTTGCCGTCGCGGCGCACCGTGGCCTCCAGGAATTCGGACAAGGCGTTGACCACGGACACGCCCACGCCGTGCAGGCCGCCGGAAACCTTGTAGGATTCGTTGTCGAACTTGCCGCCCGCGTGCAAGACGGTCATGACCACTTCCAGGGCCGGCCGCTTTTCCTTGGGGTGCATGTCCACGGGGATGCCGCGGCCGTTGTCGGTGACGGTCACGGAATTGTCCATGTGCAGGACCACCTTGGCCCGGGTGCAGTACCCGGCCATGGCCTCGTCGATGGCGTTGTCCACCACCTCGTAGACCAGATGGTGCAGGCCCCGGGCGTCGGTGGAGCCGATGTACATGGCCGGGCGTTTCCGTACGGCGGAAAGGCCCTCGAGAATGGTTATGGAGTCAGCGGTGTAGCCTTTACTCATTCAACGTCTTCCTCGGTATAGTAGGTCTC
>JBFWIY010000485.1:0-2793 GCA_050255855.1 Desulfovibrionaceae bacterium | reverse complement strand
GGCGGTGTTTCATCCTAGCCCGGGCGGCCCGTTCTGTCCACGGGGTTCTTGCAGCTCAACCACCCGGCGAGGGTCGCTTTTTTGCGCCGTTTGTGGGAAAGTGGGCCGGTTCGCCGGACAACAACCGGCGCGTATCCACCACCAACCGTCATCAGGGGGACCAACCCGTGCACCTGAGCATGAAATTCGACACCGAGGGCGTGGACTGGGCCGCGGCCGCCGCGGTCTACGCCGCCGCCTCCCTGGCCCCGCGCGACCCGGCCCGGCTGGCCGAGGACTTCGCCGCGGCCCGGGCCGTGTGCTTCACCTACGACCTGGAGCGCCTCACCGGCCTGGCCCGCGTGGTCGAGGGGGATTCCGGCCCGGTCATCCGCGACCTGGCCGTGCTGCCCGCCTACGTGGGCATGACCCTGGGGCACATCATGCGCGACTACCTGGGCCGCCGGGTGGGGGCCGAGCTCAAGGTGGCCAGCGCCGACCCGGCCGAACGCCACCACCACACCCAGCTGGAGCTGGACGAGTTCCTGCTCCCCTAGGCCCGGAGGCGTATGCAGCTCTTCGTCGCGGTCTACATCCAGTTCTTCTTCCTGCTCACGCCGTTCTTCGTGCTCTCGGTCTTTCTGGCGCTGACGCAGGGGCTGGACCCCGGGGCGCAGCGCCGCACGGCCGTGCGCACCACGGGCGCGGTGCTCGTGGTCTGCTCGGTGATCTTCTTCTTCGGCCCGCAGCTCTTCAGCGTGCTGGGCATCACCCTGGACGCCTTCCGGGTGGGGGCCGGGGCCCTGCTCTTCCTCTCGGCCATCTCCCTGGTGAAGGGCAAGGCCGGGCCGGGGCCGGACGAGGTGGAGGGCGACGTGAGCGTGGTGCCCCTGGCCATCCCGGTCACGGTGGGCCCGGCCACCATCGGCGCGCTCATGGTCCTGGGCGGCGGGCTGGCCGGACGCGACCAGCTGGTGGGCCTGGCGGCCCTGGCCGCGGCCGGGCTGAGCGTGGGGGTCCTGCTGTACATGGCCCGTCCCCTGGAGCGGCTCCTGGGCGGCATGGCCATCACCATCCTCATGAAGCTCACCGGCCTGGTGCTCTCGGCCCTCTCGGCCCAGCTGGTGTTCACGGGCATCCGCAACCTCATGAACGGGTAGCGCGGTCCGAATCCAAAAAGAACGGCGGCCTCCCGCGCGGGGGGCCGCCGTTCTTTTATTCGCGCTCCGGGCCGGGGCTACTTCTGCCGCCAGCCGCCGGAGTCCTGCACCCACCAGCCCTTCTGGGCGTACTGCTTCCAGACCTCGGCGTAGATGCGCTGCACCTCGCCCGCCTTGCCCGGGGTGCCCGCGGCCTCGGCCTTGGCCCGGTAGAGCTGCTGCTTGAAGGCCTTGTCCTGCTGGGCCAGGCGCTGGGCCTCGGCCAGCTGCTTGAGGTCCAGGCCGTCCTGGCTGCGCAGCACGGCGAAGCCGTTCGCGTCCAGGCCCACGTTGCCCTTGGCGAAGTAGGGGGCGAGCTGGCGGGTGTTGGCCACCACCTGCTGCTCGGCCCCGCGCGTGGCCGCGTTGCTCAGGCTCTGGTAGTCCTGGGCCCAGGCCGAGGCCGGGCCGAGGAGGTTCAGGCCGGAGGGGGACGAGGTCGGGGACACGGCCGGGGCGGCGGGCTGGGCCGGGGCAGGCTGGGTGGCGTCGCCCGGCAGGCCGTAGGCCTCCTTGACCACGCGCTCGGCGTCCTTGCGCACCTCGGCGGCGGGGAAATAGATGTTCACCGTGACGCAGGCCGCCGTGAGCAGCAGGGCCAGGGCCACCGTGGATTTGACGAAACGCTGCATATGGGGTCCTCCTTGCATGGTGTTCCGATTCACATGGAGATCTGCGGACCGGCCGCGCCCTGGTCCGTGACGCGCTTCACCCGGTCGAGCATGTCGCTGAAGCTCACGCCGCTCTCCGGGCTGCGGTTGATGACGTTGATGCCCGTGAACAGCGGCTTCTTGATGAGGTACTCCAGTCCTCCGCGGTGGATGAGGCCGCGCAGCTGGAAGCTATCATTGTTCAGGGTGCAACGGAAGCCGATGCGGTCGTAGGAAAATTCCTTGAAGAACGAGGAGAATATCCCCACCCCCAGGTCGCCGATGCCCGAGCCCGTGCCCAGCACCGAGAGGTTGTCCACGGCTTTGAGGCTGACCTCCTTGTCGAAGTCGTCGGGCTCGGAGGTCTGCACGGTGAGGTCCAGGCTCGCGGGCTGGCCGTAGGCCACCACCAGGTCGTCCAGGGTCACGTCCACCCGGCCCGTGACCCGGCCGAAGTCCGCGGCCCGGGACAAAGGCTCCAGGTCCACCCCGCGCGCCGCCACCCGGCAGCCCGCCTCGCGCGAGTCCGAGAACGGCCGCAGGGCGAACACGTGGTTCACCGTGAGCGCCCCGCCGAAGAGGGTGCCGTTCACCTCCCCCGGCGCCTCCAGCCGCGCGGCGCTCAGGCGCACCCGGCCCAGGTCGCCGCCCAGGGTCACGGCCCCGCGGGGCAGCCAGGCCCCCAGGCCGGGGACCTCCGAGAGGTCCAGGCCGTCCAGGCGGGCGCGCAGGGAGAGGTCCCAGTCCGGGCCCAGGGGCCGCTCGCAGCGCACCTCGGCCAGGCCGGCCGAGCCGCCCCACAGGGGCAGCTCCACCCGGCCGCGCACAAAGAGCCGGTTGGCCCACAGGGCCACGGGCAGGGGGGCGGGGCGCAGGTCCAGGCGTCTGGTGACGATCCGCCCGGGCCGCAGCTCGCCCCAGCGCTCCGCAGGCACCCCGCGGGAGCCCACGTGCTCCTCGTCCAC
>JBFWIY010000484.1:0-2815 GCA_050255855.1 Desulfovibrionaceae bacterium | reverse complement strand
CGGGATGTCGCTCATAAAATCCCTCCACCGATTCGACCTTGGCACCACATTGGGGGCAAAGATGATTCGTCACCTGACTTTCGCGGAATGACACTCCACAATTGGGACAGATGACGAAACCATCCTCCTTTACGGCCTTGTTTCGTATCGCAAGCCACAGGAACCCTGCAGCCCAAAGACATATCCCAATTCCCAAGGGGACATTATATGCCGAAAGATCCACACAATACGAATAGTGGTCACTACAATATACCGGGTCATAGATTATCGCCGCCCCCAGCAAAAAGTTAAATCCTGAAAACAACAAGTATCCGCACCTCGGAAACCGGCATAATTCTTTAATGCTTACCATGTGTCGTCCTTTTCAGGTATTCATCCAGTTCCTCATAGCCCTTCTTTACCCAACCGGTTCTGGTGGTAGGCGTCATGGGGCTCAAGACATCTTCCACAATCTGCGTGGCACCGGCCACCTTATCGGGATTCATAAGCACCCAATCCTTCGCTGCGGTTACCGCCCGGCCAACTCCCTGCGCAACTTTTTGCGCGGCCCCGGCAACCGTCCGACCAACGACGGGCAGCGTCTCGGGAGCCATGGCGGCCGCGGCCGCTGTCCCTACTGTGGCTGCTGGTATGGCTGCCCCGATGGCGGCATATTCCCCAGCCTTCTTCAACCCCTCGTGCATGCGCGGATCGTTCGCGTAGGTATCGACGGTGGCCCCAACGGCCTCCTTCGCCGCCGCGCTTCCCTTGGCCACGGCCTGTTTCGCCGCCGAACCACCCTTGGTCACCGCATCCCAAATTCCCTCGCCCATATTGCCGATAGCCCCCCAAAAACCATCACCCTCGCCGGATGCCAGCCCCTCCGGGTCCACCAGGTTCACCGGGTCGTCCAGACAATACCCGTACCAGTCCGAATCCCCGCCCGCATCGCCCAGGGGGTCGAGCGCCGTGAAGCGGCCGGTGTCCGGATCGTAATCGCGATAACCGAAGCGCACGAGTCCGGTATCCGGGTCATGCAGCCCGCCCGCGAAGCCGATGGGGACGCGGAAGGCCGGGTTGGCGTCCTCCAGGACGTTGCCGAAGCTGTCGTAGAGCACGTCCTTGACTGCGTTGCCGGTCTCGTCCGCCACCACGCGCAGGGAGCCCACCTGGTCGAAATACAGGCGGTAGGTCCGGCCGCCGCGGACCATCAGGTCGGGGAGGCGGCCGCCGGAGTACAGGAACTCCATGGCCACGCCGTCGGAGACCACCCGGCGCAGCCGGATGCGGTCCAGCCACTCGTAGCGCTCGATGGCGCGGCCGTTCACCTTCTTCTCGGCCCGGCGGCCTTGGGCGTCGTGGGCGTATTCCACGGCCCGGCCGTCCGGCAGGCCCGCGGCCAGGAGGCGGCCGTCCGGGGCGTAGCGAAAGCGGGTGACGCGTTCGGGGCGGTTCGCGCCGTACCCGCCCATCTCGACCCTGGCCGAGCGGAACCCGGCGGCGTCGTGCTCGTAGCTCACGCAGCCCAGGCCGCTGCGGGTCATGAGCAGGCGGTTGTCCGGGCCGTAGAAGAACCGGCGTTCCAGGTGGCCCCGGCGGCCGTTGATCTCGCGCTCGCGGCGGCCTTCGGCGTCGTACTGGTAGGACTCGGCCAGACCGCCGTTGGACAGCACCCGGGCCAGCCGCCCGGCCGCGTCGTACTGGAAGGCGCGGGTCTCGCCGCCGCTTGGGGTGCGTTCCTGGCGCTGGGTGATGCGCTCGACCATCTGCCGGGCCGGGCGACGATCCTGGCGGCGATCCGAATGGTGAGCCGGGCCCGCCGAGATACGGCGATCCGGGCGGCCGCCCGGACGGTCGGTGCGGGTGACCGGGGCCACGCTGCTCACCAGGTGCAGGGCATAGGGCCCGGAGACGGCCGGGGCGGGCTCGGGGCGGGCAAACGGGCCGGAGGCAGCCGGGCCGGTGGCAGCCGGGGTGGTTCCACCGGGTTGGAGGTCGCCGGGCTGGAGGCAGCCGGGCTGGAGGCAGCCGGGCCGGGTGTCGCTTTGCATCACGAACCAGTCTCCCCACTCGGCCGGGAAATCCCGGGGCGCGACCCGCCCCTCGCGGGTGGCTCCGCTGTCCAGCTCCTGCACCCGTCCGCTCTCGAACACCACCCACGTCCGCTTTTTGTCCATTCCTAGCTCCTTTTGTTTTGCGGCACAACGTTCCCTGGATATCGCGCCGCGTTTTGCAGGGAGCGTAGCATGGGGATTCCGAGGGAGCGGCGGAAGCGGTCCGGCGGGCATGAACAGCGGCCGATCGGGCTATTGACGGGATCCACGGACGCGGCCGGCGGCCGTTCCTCCGGCCGGTCCGGCCGCCCCCGGCCCGCCGGACGCGCCGCACCGTCCGTCCCCAGCACATCCAGCCTTCCCGCCGGGCGCGCCGCGCCGCCCGCCCCCGCTCGGCAACCCCGGCCAGTCCCGCGCACCGCCCGCCTCCCCGCCTCCGTGTGCCTCCCCGCTCCCGCTTCCCCGGCCAGCCCCGCCGCCCCTTCCCCGCATGCTCCCCGCCTCCCGTGCGCGTCCTGCCTTCGCCTCCCCGGCCCGCCCCAGCCTCCCCAGCCTCCCCCACCGCGCCCCATCCCGGTCACTCCCGCCCCCCCAGCCGCCCTCCGCCTCCCTGGCCGCCACATCCCCCGCTCCCGCCTCCCCCGCCGCCCCCCTGGCCGCCCCGCCTCCCCCCACCCCATGTGCAACCCATTTGTGCAATTTACTGCACACAAAAGTGCAATCCCCTTCACATCCATAGGAACCAATTTCGTATAGAATTCTCAACATCGCAAAATAACACA
>JBFWIY010000483.1:0-2815 GCA_050255855.1 Desulfovibrionaceae bacterium | reverse complement strand
CGCGTCCGGCCAGGGCTGGCGCGGACCGCCGCCGTAACGGCCACGGGGCGGGCGGGGCGGGGGTTCAGCGAAACAAGATACAAACTGTCATTTTGTATCCGATTCGTAACACGAAAAAAACTTTAGTATGTTCGAGCAGCCAACGGATGGCCGGGGTGGACCGGGAGGGCGGGGAGCGGGCCGGGGAGCGGGCCGGGAAAGCCGGCCGGGCGGGCGCGCGGGCGCGGCGCAACCGGGGTGGGGTGGTCGGGGCGGAGGGATTCGAACCCCCGACATCCAGCTCCCAAAGCTGGCGCGCTACCGGACTGCGCTACGCCCCGATGGACTGGACTGACTACGCGAAATGCGCCCCGCTGGCAACCGAGCGCCTCCTGCCGCGCCCCCGGTGCGCCCGGGCCCGTCTCCGGGATCGACCCCGGATCGGGCCCGGGATTGATCTCGGGCCCGGCCGGGCCGCCGTGGCCCCCTAGGCCCGCCAGACCCCGGCCAGCCGGTGGCCGCAGTGCGGGCAGACCCCGTCCAGCCGGGCCTCCGGGTCCACCCGGAACCCGGCCCGGCCCAGGACCAGCTTGCCGCAGACCGGGCAATAGGTGTTGTTGGCCGGGTGTCCCGGGGCGTTGCCCACGTAGACGAACTGGAGCCCCGCGGCCTTGCCGACGGCGTGGGCCCGCTCCAGGGTGGCCGCCGGGGTGGGCGGGGCGTCCGTGAGCCGGTAGCAGGGGTGGAAGCGCGAGATGTGCCAGGGCGTGTCCGCGCCCAGCTCGTTCGCCACGAAGGCCGCGATGTGGCCCAGCTCCTCGTCCGAGTCGTTGCGCCCGGGGATGACCAGGGTGGTGACCTCCAGCCACCAGCCCATCTGCTTGATGGCCTTGAGGTTGTGCAGCACCGGCTCCAGCCGGGCCTGGCACAGGTCACGGTAGAAGTCCTCGGTGAAGGCCTTGAGGTCGATGTTGGCGGCGTCGATGCGGCCGCGGAGCTCCTCCAGGCACTGCGGGCTCATGAACCCGTTGGAGACCAGGATGTTCTTGAGCCCGGCGGCGTGGGCCAGGTCCGCGGTGTCGCGCACCAGCTCGAAGAACACCGTGGGCTCGGAATAGGTGTAGGACACGCTCTGGGCCCCGCGCATGCGGGCGGCCTCCACCAGCTGCTCCGGGGTGGCGTGCTGCCCGGCCACGCGGCGGCCCTGGCGCGGCGGCTGGGACAGGGTGTCGTTCTGGCAGAAGGCGCAGCCCAGGTTGCAGCCCATGGCGCCGAAGCTGAAGGTGAAGGTGCCGGGCAGGAAGTGGTAGAGGGGCTTCTTCTCCACCGGGTCCAGGTTCACGGCGGCCACCCGGTCGTAGACCAGGGTGTGGAGGACGCCGCCCTCGTTCTTGCGCACCCCGCATTTGCCGGTCTCGTTGTCCTCGATGCGGCAGAAATGGCTGCACAGCCGGCACTGCACCCGGTTCTGGTCCAGACGCTGGTAGAGCGACGCCTCGTGCATGGCGGACCTCCTTGTCTGGGGACCAGGATAGTCCGCCGGGCGGGAAAAGGGAACCGGCCCCGCAATCGGACGGACCGGCCGCCGGGGCGCGGCCACAAAAAAGGGACGCGCAGCGCCCGGCGCTGCGCGTCCCCGTCGGGGTCAAACGGCTAGCGGCGTGTCCAGGTGCTGTCGGCCTTGGCCACCTGGGTCATGTAGTCCTGGGCCACCTGGGTCAGGTCCAGGGCCTGGACGCTCTTGTCCCGCACGAAGCCGGTCAGCTGCGCCACGGCGGCGGCCTGGTCCCCGGCCTTGGCCGTGGCCATGAACTGGGCCTCGGCCTCGGCCATGTCCGGGAAGAGCTGCGCCTCGAAGGGATCGAAGGCCTTGCGGATGGCCGCGTGGTAGGTGGTGTACTGCGTGAAGGCCCGGGCCTTGATGAGCTGGAAGGCGGCTGCGGCCTCGGGGCCCTTGTAGCGGTTGTCCACGTCGGTGATGCCCACGTAGAACGGGACGTACACGGAGTTGCAGGGCGGCATGAAGGCGTGGAGCATGAGGCCCAGCTCGTTGGGGACGTCCGGCCGGGCGATCATCACCGCCGAGGTGGCGGTCCCGTCCTCCACGCCCATGTCGCAGATGGCCCGGATGTAGATGTGCTTGTCGGTCATCACGCCCTCGGGCTTATGCGCCTGCCATTCCTTCCAATCCATGAGCTCGGAGCTGTAGAAGGGGGTCTGCTTCATGTCGATGACCGTGCCGTCGGGCAGGGTGTAGCTGTCGTAGAGGTCCCGGGCGAAGGCCATGAAGTCCTGGGTCACCAGCTTGCCTTCCTTGCCCTTGAGCAGCTCCATGGCGCGCTGGTAGCGGATCTCCGTGTTGTACATGGTCTCGGCGCTGGTGCGCTTGGCCAGGTCGTTGTCCTCGGGGTACAGATCGTCGGTGGCGTAAACCTTGGTGAAGTCGATGCGCTTGGTCCCCGCGGGCGCCCAGCCCTGCTTCACGGCGAAGCTGATGAGGTCGGGGGAGGCCAGGTCGTAGTCGTCACGGATCTGGTACTGGTTGGACCGGGCGGTCACGGTGTCGGTGTACTTCTTGGCCACCCAGCGCGGGCCGGTGATGGCCACCACCCAGATCTCCTTGGGGTCGCCGATCTCGAACATGATGCCGTTCCAGGCCTGGCCGAACTTGGGCACCAGGGCGGCGATGACGTCCACGCCCTCGCGGGCGGTCTTGGCCCGCTCCAGCACCAGCCGGACCAGGTCGTTGTCGTGCAGGCCCTTCTCGAAGGCCAGCATGTCGCGGCTCGGGGCGTCGTTGTCCGAGACGATGACCTGGTACTCGTTGATGCCCATG
>JBFWIY010000482.1:0-2821 GCA_050255855.1 Desulfovibrionaceae bacterium | reverse complement strand
GCGAGGTTGGACAACCGCTCGTTTTCGAGTACCCTCTGGATGGGGACGACCTCCACATCCTGAGGGCTACGCCGACCGGACCGCAGGTGCTCCCCCCTGAACAAATGGGGCGTCTGTTGGGACGGTTGTGGGAGATTGCCATGGCGAGGGTGGATGAGACCATGCTCTAGCGTGGGCTTCTCGTCAAAGAGGGGGGGGAGCAATATGGAGATCAAGAACCTCGTAGGGGAGCTGAATCCCTACAAGAAGCAGATCGAGGAAGGCGCGCGGGCCAAGGGCGTCTCCCGGTCCGCGACGACGCGTTCCGGCACGGACACCACCGACACCGTCAGCCTCTCCGACGAGGCCCGGCTGCGCGGGGCGGCCCTGAGCGAGGCCTCCAAGTCGCCGGACACCCGGACGGAAAAGGTGCAACAGCTGCGTGAGCAGGTGCGCAACGGCACCTACACGCCCGACATCCGCAAGGCCGCCGCGAACCTGATCCGCGACGACCTTTCCCTGCTGTCGGAATAGTCCGGGAGGTCGGAGGGAGAATCAGGCCGGAGCCCCGTCCTTGAGCCGGATGCGCGACGGGAACGCGCCATCCGTCTGGGGCACCTGCAGACCAAGCCGCTCGGCCGTATTGAGCACGATGGGACCGGAAAGGTTGAGGGTGGCCTTTTCCGGTTCGTCTTTTGGAATGGAGACCGTCACCAGCACCGCCATGTCCCCGCCCTCGGCCAGCTTCAGCAGCCGCTTCTCCGCCAGATCCAGCCGCACGTCGTAGTTCTCCACAAAGGGATAGGGGTCCGCCACCAGCAGCCCCAGCCCGGGGTCGTCCACGCACTGCAGCAGCAGGAACGGGGTGTTCTCCCCGATGCGCAGGAGCACGAACCGCCGGTGCTTCTCCAGCCCCACCAGACCCAGGGGGAAGAACATGATGCCGTCCTCGGAGATCTCGCGCTCCCCGAGCCGGGTCATGATGACGCGCTTCACTTCTTGGGACATAGACTCGTCGCCTTCATCACGAGATCCTGGTCCAGGGCCTCAAGGGCCTGCTGGTTCTCGTCCTTGATCTTGAGGTAGACCTCCTCGCGATAGACCGGCATGTCGTCCGGCACCTCCAGCCCGATCTTGATCTGCTTTCCCTGCACGGAAAGGACCTTCAGGCGGATATTCTCGCCGAGGTAAAGGCTTTCGCCCGGTCTGCGGGTGAGGATCAGCATGGGTACGCGAACATCCGTTGCTTTCGGGACTTTCCGGGCCCGGCGGCCCGATGTCAGGGCTTACCCCAGGCCCGCACCGTTGTCCAGCGCACGCCCCCGGGCGGCCTAGATGTAGTCCATGAGGCTCATCTGCATGATGCTCGAACTGGAGCGCAGCACCGCCTCGTACACGATCTCGGCCTGGTTGAGCTTGGTCATGAGTTCGGCCACGTCCACGTCCTCGATGCCGGAGCGCTGCGACTCCACGGTGTTCAGCATGTTCTCCACAAAGGTCTGGGTGGTGGTGACGCGGTTCTCGCGGCTGCCCACGCTGGCCGTGGCGGTGAGCACCTGGCTCTGGCAGGCGTCGAGGTTCTCCAGCATGCGGGCGATGCCGTCCTCGTTGTTGGTCTCCAGGAAGGCCACCAGGTTGCCCATGGTCTCGAAAAGGTTCTGCGAGGTGTAGGCCGTGTCGCCGTAGACCGTGGTGGCCTGGTTGGCGTTGGCGAAGGCCACCGTGGCGTTGCTGGAGCTCATGGTGGTGCGCTCGCCGCCGGCGGACTGGGTGTAGGACGGGTCCACGTAGAGCCCGCCGAAGATGTCCTTGCCCACGTCGTTGATGGTGATGGTGGCGGAGTCGGAGATCTTGAGGTCGATGTCCGCGGTGCGGGGCTTGATGACGAACTGCTGGCCGGGCTGGAGCTGGTTGGTCCCGTTGGAGGTCAGGTTCAGGATGCCGCCCGGCGGGATGGAGATGACCGCGGAGTTGGAGGTGGTGTCCGCCGCGGTCTGGTTGCCCGTGGTCCAGGTGATGCCGCCGTCCAGGCTGTAGGAGTATTCGATGGCCTCGTCCATGGACACGGCGCTGTCGTTGTCGATGCGCACCACGATGTTGTTGGTGCTGAAGCTGCCGCTGGCCGAATAGGAAAGCTGCGAGGTCCCGGCGCCGTAGCCGGTCACGTCCGCCCCGTCCTCGTCGTCGCCCAGGTAGCGGGCCGAGGGCCGCAGCCAGGCCCAGGTCCCGGCCGTGCCGTTGGTGTCCTCGGTGTTGGCCTTGACGGCCGTGCTCGACGTGACCCCGGAGAGCACCAGGGAGGCGCCCGATCCGGGCAGCTCGATGCGCACCATGCCGTTGGAGCTGATGCCGCTGACCGTGCCTTCCTGGAAGGTGTCGCCGCCGTCGGTGCTGAAGCGCACGCCCACCCGGCCCGAGGCGAAGGTGAGCGAGGCGCCCGAGGCCGCGGCCCCGGAGGTGTCGTAGAACTGCAGCAGCACCGTGTTGTCGGAGTTGCCCTCGATGGTGAAGGAGCAGTTGTCCGTGAAGTCCGAGTCGTTGGTGGTCATCCACAACACCTTCTCGAAGGCGTCGCTGTCGGTCTTCTGACCGGCGTAGATGCTGTCCCCCTGGTACTCGGTGTTGGCCAGCTCCAGCAGCTGATCGAACAGGGCGCTCACCTGGTAGGAAATCTGCTCGCGGTTGGTGGCGTCGTAGGTGCCGGAGGTGGCCTGCTCGGCCAGCTCCTTGGCCTGGCTGATGAGGGTGGAGACCTGGAGCAGGGTCTGGTCGGAAAGGCTGAGCCAGCCCTCGGCCGTGTCCAGGTTCTCCTGGTACTGGGTCAGGCTGTTCTTGCTGTCGC
>JBFWIY010000481.1:0-2842 GCA_050255855.1 Desulfovibrionaceae bacterium | reverse complement strand
GTGGTGTCGGGCAGGCGCTGCTCCAGGATGAGCAGGTCCGGCGGGTCGAGCAGGATGCGCTCCAGGGCGGGCTTGCCCCGGGGAAAGACCGTGACCTCCATGCTCCCCGGCCACCAGAGGTCGTTCAGCAGCCCGGCCAGCTCGGTGTCCTGGCCCACCAGATAGACGCGTTGGCCGCGGGGCAGCGGGCCGTCGGAGATGCGCACGGTGGCGTCGGTCATGGGAAGCGAGCCTACACCCCGGCCGGGCGGGACGTAAAGCCCGGGCCGGGCGCGGGACGGGAAAATGGAGCCGGGACGCGCGGCTAGAAGGTCAGCTCGGAGATGTCCATGAACTGCTCGGAGAGCTCGTCCATGATCTGCTCCAGGTCGGCCATGCGCAGGCCCAGGCGGCTCACCGCCTTGGCCGAGAGGTAGGAGACGTGGTCGTCGCCCGGGTTGCCGAACTCGAAGGCGCGCACCAGGAAGTCGCCCAGGTGGGCCACGCAGGCGTAGTCCGGATAGGTGGGCGCGCCCTCGGGGTTGTGGTGGTGGTCCATGGCCTCGCGGATGGTGCCGGGCAGGTTCCAGTGCCGCGCCAGCCAGTTGTTGATGCGGTCGTGGCCGAAGCCCATGACCCGGCGCTCGGCCTCGATGTAGCAGACGTCGGCGTTGCGGACCTCGTCGAGCACCCGGGCGTGGAGTTCGGGCAGCTGCACCGCGGCCACCACCTTGCCCAGGTCGTGCAGCAGCCCGGCCACGGCGTACTCCTCCGGGTTGTCGAACCCGGCTCGCTTGGCCACCAGGGTGCAGGCCGTGGCCGCGCCCAGGCTGTGCTCCCAGAGGCCCTGCATGGCCTGCACCATGATGTCGAAGACCGAGGTGGACACGATGATGCCCCGGATGACGTTGAACCCGAGGAGCACCAGGGCGTGCTGCACCGTGCCGATGCGGCCCGGGAAGCCGTACACCGAGGAGTTCACCATCTTCAGCACCTTGGCCGAGAGCACCTGGTCGCGGCTGATGAGCTTGGCGATGGCGTCGGTGGAGGTCTCGGGGTCCTCCACCAGCTTGGAGACCTCGTTGAGCACCTGGGGCAGGGTCGGCAGGTCCTTGAGCGCCAGCACCTGGCCCTTGACGCTGGTCTTGAGATCGTCGGGCATGGTCGGGGTTCCTAGGCCTTGGACTTGGGGGGCTTGGACTTGGAGGCGGAGGCCTTTTTCGGGGCGGCCGCAGGGGCGGCCGCAGGGGCGGCGACGGGGGCCGCAGGGGCGGCGGCCGGGGCGACCGGGGGCTCGTCCCCGTCCCCCGGGGCGGGGGCGGCGGGAGCGGCGGCGAGGGCGGCCTCGGCCGTGGCCTTGAGCTTGAAATAGTGGCGCAAAAAGGCCTGGACCTTACGCATCCAGGGATCGGCCTGGTAGCTGCGGAACAGGTGGTCCAGGCGCTCCAGCCGGGCGGCGAACAGGGGCCCGCCGCCCTCCAGGGCCACAGGGTTGCCCTCCACCACCAGGCGGTCGATCTTCATGTTGCCCAGGCGCTCGATGAGGGCCTGGGTGAGCTCCAGGCCCGCGGCGGCCACGGTGATGCCGCCGCGCTCCACGGGACGGGCCAGGACCATGCCGGGCTGGGCGAGCTTGATGAGGATCTTCTGCATGTGGTTTCCTGTCCTGGTCCCGCATAGGCCCAAACGCGGCCCGGAGCAAGCCTGCTATTGGGCCGCGCCCGCGCCGGGCCCGAGGCCCTTGCCCTGGCCCTGACCGGCCCCCTGGCCGGCCCCCTGGCCGCAGCCCCGGCCGCCGCCCTGGCAGGCGCCGCCCTGGCCCAGGCCCCGGCCCAGGCCGAGGAGCTGGCGGCCGTCGGCCCATTCGGCGTGGGAGAGCACGCCGTCGCCGTCGGCGTCCAGCTGCCCGAAGGTCCCGTCCGCCGCGTCGGGCCAGGCGGCCTGGAACTAGGCGGGCTGGATGTCGCCGTCGTGGTTGGCGTCCATGCGGTCGAACAGGGTCTGGGCCCGGGCGGCCGGGGGCAGGACCAGCAGCGCCGCCAGGACCGCGAGGGACGCGGCCGACGCCACGAAGCAGGAAAGCAAGCGGATCACGGGACCTCCTCGGGATGCCGACGCCGAAGGCCGACGCCGGATGTCGATACGGATGCCGACGCGGATGCGGGAGAGGGGACGCCGGGCCAGTCTACCTCCGGACGGCGGGCAATGCAAAGCCGGGCTCAGGGCATGGCCCCGGCCAGGGCGTAGCGCAGGCCCGGCCACTGGCGCACCAGGCCGCGCAGCTCCAGCAACACCAGGGTGCGGCTCACCCGGGCGCTCTCCCAGTCCAGGTCCTGGGCGATCTCGTCCAGGTGGCGGCGGCCCTTGCCGGGCACCCGGGCCAGGACCGCGGCCTCGTCCGGGGTCAGGTCCGGGATGGGGGCGGGGGCGGACGTGGGGCGGACGGATTTTTCCGAGGAACGCCGCGCGGGCCGGGGGGCGGCGAGGCCGTCCGACTCCGCCGGGGCGGCCTCCGGCTCCGCGCCGGGGGCGGACTCCGGAGCGGGCTCGGACTCCGGGGGGGATGCGGGCGTGGTCTGTCCGGCTGCGGCGGCCGCGGCGGCCCGGCGCAGCTCCGGGCCCAAGGCGGCCAGCACGGCCTCGGCGTCCTCCACCAGGGTGGCCCCGTCCGCCGCCAGCCGACGGCACCCGGCCCAGGCCACGTCGTCCTCCGGGCCCGCCAGGACCAGGGCCTCGCGCCCCTGCTCCCCGGCCAGGCGGGCGGTGATGAGGATGCCGCTGCGCTCGGCCGCCTCCACCACCAGCACCCCCAGGCAGAGCCCGGCGATGATGCGGTTGCGGAAGGGAAAATGTTCGGACCGCG
>JBFWIY010000480.1:0-2842 GCA_050255855.1 Desulfovibrionaceae bacterium | reverse complement strand
CGGAACATATGCTCCGCGGCCGGGTTGTTTTCGTCCCCCAACCAAAAGGTTTCGGGGAGGTGGGGGATGGGGTCCGGGGAAGGGGGCGGGACCACATCCCATGGGGTCTTTCCCCAAAGAGGGGTTCCGCCCCCTCCCCCGGTTCGCCCTACCCCTGCGCCTTGATCCAGGCGATGGCCTCGGGCACGTCGAGGGTGCCGGTGTAGATGGCCTTGCCGGTGATGACGCCTTCCAGGCCTTCGGCGGCGAGCGGCCAGAGGTTCTTGACGTCGTCCAGGGTGGTGACGCCGCCCGCGGCCAGGACCGGGACCGAGGAGGCGCGGCACAGGCTGCGCATGGCCTCCAGGTTCACGCCGGTCTGCATGCCGTCGCGGGAGATGTCGGTATAGACGATGAAGGCCGCGCCCGCGGCGAGGATGCGCGGGAGCACGTCGTCCACGGTGAGTCCGGCGTCCTCCACCCAGCCGCGGGTCTTGAGGCGGCCGTCGCGGGCGTCCAGGGACACGCCGATGCGGCCCGGATGGGCGGCGCAGATGGCGGCGAAGGTGTCGGGCTCGGTGAGGGCGATGGTGCCGATGATGAGCCGCCGCACCCCGGCCGACAGGTAGGCCGTGGCGGTGGCCAGGTCGCGGATGCCGCCGCCGAGCTGCACGGGCGCGCCCGCCTCGGCGCACAGGCGCTTGATGAGCTCGGCGTTGCGGGGCGTGCCGGAGAAGGCCCCGTCCAGGTCGATGACGTGGAGCCATTCGGCCCCGGCGGCCACCCAGCGCCTGGCCTGGGCCACGGGGTCGTCGTCGAAGACCGTGACCGCGTCCTCGCGGCCCTGGGCCAGCCGCACGCAGCGGCCGCCCTTGATGTCCACGGCGGGGAAAAGGATCATAGGCCCATCTCGTAGAGCATGTTCTGCATGCCGGCGCGGGCCAGTTCCTGGGCGGTGAGCCACTTGGCCCCGCGGCCGAAGAAGGTCTTGATGTTGCCCAGGTCCTCGGAGAGGGAGCGCTGGGTCTCGTCGAAGTGCTTGCGCACCAGCTGGGGTTCGTTGCCCAGGCTGATGAAGTAGAGGTCCATGGTGACGGAGGCCGGGGACTCCACGGTCCATTCGTCGCCCTTGCGCTCGTGCCAGCCCGTGACCTGGGGCACGAGGATGTAGTCCGCCTTCATGCAGCGGCCCACCTCCACCCAGTAGGCCAGGGCCGACTTCTTGCGGCCGTTGGCCTGCTCGAAGGTGACGATCTCCTGGCACTGGCGGGTGTCGAAGGCCGGGGCGAAGTCGGTGACGCCGTCGGCGGTGAGCTGGTCGAGCAGGGAGGCGTCGAGCTTGCGCAGGACGTCGCGGTCCACGGAGCGGCCCTCGTCCGGGAGGTAGCCGGCCAGGAGCTCATAATTGAAGCGCGGGCTGGTGAACCCGGCCACGGCCAGCCGCCCCTCGGGGCGCTGCATGGGGGTGACGCGCTTGTCCGAGCAGCCGACGACCAAGGCCGCCAGCAGCAGCACCGCAACCACCGATCGAAGCGAACGGGTGTTCATCAGTCCAGACTCCCTTTGGTGCTGTAGATGCGGCCGGGCCCGGCGGCGCGGCCCAGGGCCAGGCCCGCAGCCTTGAAGGCGGCCTCCAGCAGGTGGTGGCCGTTAAGGCCGTACTCGAAGCGCACGTGCAGGTTGATGCCCGCCTTGATGGCCAGGGACTTGAAGAACTCGCGCCAGACGTCCTTTTCCTCGCCCCCGGCCTGGGCCGGGACCGGGTCGTCCAGCCAGACCAGCCAGGGGCGGCCGGAGATGTCCACCACCGCGCTGACCAGGGACTCGTCCATGGGCACGCGGACGTCGGCCACGCGGGCGATGCCGCGTTTGTCGCCCAGGGCCTCGGCCAGGGCCTGGCCCAGGCAGAGGCCCACGTCCTCCAGGGTGTGGTGGGCGTCCACCTCCACATCGCCGGTGCAGGCGAGCTCCAGGTCGAACCCGGCCCAGAAGGCGAACAGGGTGAGCATATGGTCGGCGAAGCCCACGCCGGTCTGGACGCTGGCCTGGCCGGAGCCGTCCAGGCAGAGCCGGAGCCGGATGTCGGTTTCCTTGGTGGCGCGCTGCACCACCGCCTCGCGTTTGTTCACGGTGTCCCTCCTGGGCGGAAGGTTAGCCCATATCGCGCGTAAAGAAAACAGGCCGCCACGGGCGCGTCAGGCCCCGGCCCCGCCGCCGTCCGCCGGGGTCTCCTCGGCCTCGGCCGCAGCCGCGGCCTCCTCCTCGCGCTTGGTCTTCTCCTTGCCGAAGAAGAAGGCCACCCAGATGCTGATCTCGGAGAGGATCACCAGGGGGCCGGCCATGAGGCACTGGGTGAAGGGGTCGGGCGGGGTGAGGACGGCGGCCACGATGAAGGCCACGAGGATGGCGTACTTGCGCTGCTTGCGCAGCATGCGCGAGGTGACCAGCCCGAAGCGGGACAGGAAGAACACGAACAGCGGCATCTCGAAGATGAGCCCGAAGGCGAACAGGAGCTTGAGGGCGAAGCTCAGGTACTCCGAGAGTTTGGGCATGAAGGAGATGGCTTCGTTGGCGTAGCTGGCGAAGAACTCGAAGCCGAAGGGGAAGACGATGAAGTAGCCGAACAGCGCGCCGGAGACGAAGAAGATGGCCGAAAGCAGGGCCACCGGGATCATCCACTTGCGCTCGTGCTCGTAGAGCCCCGGGGCCACGAAGCCCCACAGCTCGTAGAACACGAAGGGGCTGACCAGGAAGAACCCGGCCACGAAGGCCACCTTGACGTAGGCGAAGAAGGCCTCGGGCGGGTAGGTGTAGATGAAGTGGCCCTGCTCCACCACCACCTTGACCGTGGCCTCCTTGAGGG
>JBFWIY010000479.1:0-2852 GCA_050255855.1 Desulfovibrionaceae bacterium | reverse complement strand
CCCGGAAGCGCACCTTCAGGCGCTGGGCGCGGCGATGCCGCCGGCGGGCGATCTCCGTGAGGCGCTCGTGCTTCTTGTGCTTGGCCCTAGCTGAATCCTCCTGGGGGGATGTCAAGTAGTGTCGGTTGGAATCGAGAAGCACTACTCCATAGGGCGGCGCTTGTCCACCCCCGCCCTCGCCCCGCCCCCCCGGCGGACCACCCCCCGCCCCGCGCGGAGCCCCTTGACGCCGCGGCCGTTGATGCCCATTATCCCCCGGCGGCGGGCGTCCCCCCGCCAGTCATTCCCAGGAGGCGACATGAATCCCATCGAAATCAAGAGCCCGGGCTTCGACCAGGCCGTCCAGGAGGTCTTCGAGGTCTTCATGTTCGAGCTCTGGCTGCGCTACTATTATGTCGTGGAGGTCGAGGGCGGCCTGCGCATGGAGATCCCGGACGAGGTGCTGGCGCAGCTGCGCGAGACCCACCCCGGCCTGCTCCCCCTGGCCGAGATGATGAACCACGACGCCATCGACCAGCAGCGCTCCCACGACACGGTCTGCTCCTTTGTGGGCGCGCGGCTGGACAACGGCCGCTTCCCGGCCGACGTGGTGCCCCGCGTCTTCGACTCCAAGGCCTTCAAGATCGAGAACTACGTGCTCTCCCTGTGGCTCAAGGGCCACGAGAGCTACCTGGACGAGGCCCCCCTGGGCTTCGACGAGTGGCGGGAGATGTACGCCCATTGGAAGCAGATGGACGAGGTCCAGGCCTATCTGGCCCGGCTGGAGGAGGGCGTCGGCGCCTCCGTCGCCCCGGGCTCGGACCGCGTGCACTGACCCCGCCGCCCCGGCGCGGCCTGGCCGCCCGGCCCCCCCGGCGCGCAAAATCTGCGCGCCCGGGGCGGCCGGGCGGCCGTCGTTTCGGGGCTCGATCAATGGTTTCGCCAGGTTACAATCTGGCACGGGGGTTGCTTTGCGGCAGGGCATGGGATTGCACCTGAACCCGCAACGGAGGGTAGCCCATGCACGAACCCCGTTGACGCGCCCTGCGGGGCGCGGACCGTGGTTCCCCGGACCCCGCGACGGCCGGATGTCCCGGCCGCCGACCAGAGAACCCGGCTGGCCATCCAACGTAACACTCTCTCTTCCTCCCGCGGCCGCCCCGATTCCCCCGGGGCGGCCGCCTCGTTTTTCCGGCCGCCCGGTCCCCCGCGGCCCCGGCTGGACCGGGGCGGGCGCATGCGCTAGCCTGGACCGGACCCATCCCCCCAGCCCCTTCGGAGGCCCTGCGTGAAGTTCGCCCCGCCCCGCCTGGGCATCACCGCCAAGCTCTCCCTCTGGTGTCTGGCCCTGCTGCTGGTCTTCTACGGCACCACGGCCCTGCTCTTCACCCGCATCAACCGCATGGTGGCGGACTCCTCGGAGCTGGCGGGCACGCACTACGACGTCGGCGTGGCCACCCAGCGCCTGCTCCAGCGCCTTCAGAGTCTGGAGGAGAACCTCAAGCGCTACGAGCTGCTGGGCCGCGACATCTACGTGGAATACGTGGTGCAGGACCTCAAGGAGTTCTCCGGGCTGCTCTCCGAGGTGCTGGGCGAGCATCCCGAGCTGCGCGACCGGCTGGCCCCGCTCACGCGCGAGTTCACCATCACCATGGGCAACGCCACGGACCCGGAGCGGCTCTTCGCCCCCAACGAGACCGTGGCCGCCTGGCGCGCCGTGCTCCAGGCCGTGCGCGACGACAACCAGGCGGACATGCGCCGCCGCCTGCGCTCGCTCCACGGCCAGGCCCGGGAGGCGTCGCGCCTGGGCTTCGTGGGGCTGGTGGCCGGGCTGAGCCTGGGGCTCTTCGGCACCCTGTTCATCGCCTGGCGTCTGCGCCGCCAGCTGCGCGAGCTGGAGCGCGGCATGGCCGAGCGCGCCGGGGGCGGCCGCCCCTCCCGGCCGGTGCGGGTCCTGACCCGGGACGAGCTGGGCGAGCTGGCCCGGGCCTTCAACGACATGACCGCCCGGCTGGAGCGCGAGGAGCGCCTGCGCGCCGACTTCATCGCCATGCTCAGCCACGAGATCCGCACCCCGCTCACCAGCATCCGCGAGTCCGTGGAGCTGGTGGGCGACGGGGCCTTCGGCGCGGTGAACGACCGGCAGCGGCGCTTCCTGGACATCTCGCGTCAGGAGATCGGGCGGCTGACCCGGCTGCTGGAGCGGCTCATGCAGGTGACGCGGCTGGAGGCCGGGCCGCCCGAGCTGATCCCCCGGCCCTGCCCGGCGGCGGATCTGGCCCGCAGCGCCCTGGAGCGCGTCGCCCCGGCGGCCGAGGCCCGGGGCGTGCGCCTGGAGCCGGACCTCCCGGCCCAGGCCCCCCTGGTCCTGGCCGATCCCGAGCCCGTGCAGCAGGTGCTGCTGAACCTGCTGGGCAACGCGGTGAAGTTCTCCCCCGAGGGGGGGGCGGTGCGCCTCGGCCTGACGCCGGAGCCCGGCGCGGGGCGCAAGGCCGGGCCGGGCCGGGCGGTGTTCTGCGTCTCGGACCAGGGTCCGGGCGTGCCCGAGGCCGAGCGGGACCTGGTCTTCGACAAGTACTACCGCGCCCGGGGCGTCCGGGACAGCGTGGACGGCGCGGGCCTGGGCCTGACCATCGCCCGGGGCATCGTCCGGGCCCACGGCGGGGAAATGTGGATCGAGGACGCGCCGGGCGGGGGGGGCCGGTTCTGCTTCAGCCTGCCCCTGGCCCCGGCCGGGGCCGCTCCCGGGGGCGATTCCGCGGCCTGACGCGCCCCGGCAGAAGGCGGGCCGACGTGGCCGCCCCCGTGGCGCAAGGATTTGACGAACCTCCCCGGATACATCAGAATACGCCACATGGAAGAACGACCGGCCC
>JBFWIY010000478.1:0-2856 GCA_050255855.1 Desulfovibrionaceae bacterium | reverse complement strand
GCGTCGGGCCGGTCCGAGCGGCCCAGGGCCCGGGCCCGGGCCAGGCACCCGGCCCGGCTGGCGGGCTCCATGAGCCCCAGGGGCCAGAGGGGAAAGAACGGGCGCAGGGCGGCGAGCCCCGGGGCCGCGCCCGGGGCGGAATGGGACGCGGAATGGGGCGCGGGGCCGGAATGGGCAGGAAAACCGGGGGGCGAAGGGTCCATGCCCTCCCTGGTACGTGAAACCCCGGGCCTTGAAAAGCGCGATGACGGCGCGGAATTTTTTTGCTACGCCCGGGGTATGGATCACGCGGTACGGATTCTCCAGGCCGGCGGGGTCATCGTCTACCCCACCGAAACCCTCTACGGCATGGGCTGCGACGGCCGCAACCTCCAGGCCGTGGCGCGCGTGGCGCGCATCAAGGGGCGGCCCGAGAGCAAGCCCCTGCCGGTCATCATCGGCAGCCTGGAGATGCTGGAGCTGGTCTCCGACCCCATCCCCCCCCTGGTGCGGGCCCTGGCCCGGGCCTTCTGGCCGGGGCCGCTCTCGGTGCTCACCCCGGCCCGGCCCGAGCTGGCCCCGGGGGTGCGCGACGGGGCGGGGTTCGTGTCCGTGCGTCTGAGCCCGCACCCCGTGGCCCGGGAGCTCAGCCGCCGCGGGGGCATGCCCCTGGTGGCCACCAGCGCCAACCTGAGCGGCAACGACCCCACCGCCGACCCGGCGCGGCTGGACCCGGCCATGCTGGCCGCCGTGGACCTGGCCATCACCGATCCGCCCTGGCCCGGAGGGGGCGCGCCCTCCACCCTGGTGCGCCCGGTCTCGGGCCATACGATCCAGGCCCTGCGCGTGGGCGCCATTCGCGTGGAGGAGCTGGAAGCCAAAGGATTCCACGTTGTTGTAGCCGACGCCCCGCGCTTCTGAGCCCGCCTTTTTCCCGTTTACTCCGCCGGGGCTTTCTGCCATTATCCGGCCTGCCGCCCCCCCTGTGGTTCTTCTATGGAAAGACATCGCATCCTTATTGTCGAGGACAGCCGCGCCATCCGCACGGAGCTCGCCCGCCGCATCGGCGCGGAGCTCGGTTTCGCCGTGGCGGCCGCGGGCACCATGGCCGAGGCGGTCAAGATCCTGGACGCCGACAGCGAAGGCTTCTCCCTGGCCGTGCTCGACCTGCACCTGCCCGACGCCCCGGACGGCGGCATGGTGGACGAGGCCCTGCGCCGGGGCCTGCCCGGCATCGTCTTCACCTCCAATCTGGACGAGCACACCCGCCGGACCATCCTGGCCAAGGACATCATCGACTATATCTTCAAGGACTCCCGGGCGATAGACAACCTGCTGGACACCATGCGCCAGCTGGTGCGCAACCGCTCGGTGAAGGTCCTGGTGGTGGAGGACTCCAACTCCTGCCGCCACCTCCTCGTCTCCCGCCTGCAAAAGCTCATGTTCCGGGTGGTGGAGGCCGGGAGCGGCGAGGAGGCCGAGACGCTGCTGGCCGACCATCCGGACATCAGCCTGGCCGTGGTGGACTACAAGCTCCCGGGCATGACCGGCGTGGACCTGACCCGCCGCCTGCGCGCCCGCAGCGGCCCCGACGACCTGGCCATCATCGGCATCTCGGTGCACAAGGACGAGCCCCTGTCCGTGCGCTACATCAAGGCCGGGGCCAACGATTTTCTGCTCAAGCCCTTCGAGCGGGAGGAGTTCTCCTGCCGCGTCATGCACTGCGTGGAGACCCTGGACCGCATCCACCGCCTGCGCGAGCTGGACGCCCTGAAGAGCCGCTTCCTGGGCATGGCCGCCCACGACCTGCGCACCCCCATCAACGGGCTCAAGGGCTTCTCCTCCCTGCTGCTGGACGGGACCATGGGCCCGCTCTCCCCGGAGCAGGCCGAGGTGATCCAGCTGATGAACAGCGCCAGCACCCAGATGCACGACCTGGTGAGCGACCTGCTGGACATCACGGTCATCGAGTCCGGCCGGCTGGACCTGGTGCGGGTGCCTACGGACCTGGCCGAGGTGCTGTACGAGCGGGTGCGCCTGGCGCGCATGGTGGCCGAGGGCAAGAACATCCGGCTGGAGCTGCTGCCCGGGGACACGTGCGAGGTGCTGGGCGACCCCCGGCGGCTGGGCCAGGTGGCGGACAACCTGCTCTCCAACGCCATGAAGTTCTCCCCCGCCGGCACCACGGTGCAGGTGGGCCTGGAGGGGCAGGGCGACTGCGCCGTGTTCTGGGTGCGCGACCAGGGCCCGGGCATCCGCCAGGAGGACCAGGACCGGCTGTTCATGACCTTTCCCCGGCTGCCCAACCGTCCCACCGGGGACGAGAGCAGCACCGGCCTGGGCCTGGCCATCGTCAAGAAGATCATCGAGGCCCACGGCGGGCGCATCGAGGTGCGCTCCATGCCCGGGACGGGGAGCGAGTTCCGGGTGCTCCTGCCCTGCTGCCGTCCGGCCTGATCCCGGTCCCCGGCCCCCGCGCCGTTTCCCCCCTGCGTTGCCCTTCGGCCGTGTGGCCGTTCCGGCGGTTCGCCGTCCCGGCGGCCGTGTAATTTCTTGAACCGCTGCGCCGGGCGGTTCAAAAAATCCGTTTTGGCATTTTAAAACAACATGTTGTGAAAACTATACCGGAACGATGCGGTCCGGTCCGGGCCGGAGCGGTGCAACGATTTGTACCCGGCCGGGCCGGATAAGAGGGGCTCTCTCGTGGGGAATGCCTGTCTATTCCACTTGAATTAGTGTATATAAAAAGTTTTTCATCGGACAGGCCCCTTTGGCACGGATGCTGCTCTTTTCGCGGTACCTTCTTTTGCAGTTGCGAACGTCGAAACTGGCTTTCCGGGATGGTCCCGGAAAGCCTGTTCGATTGTCTGGGCCCGG
>JBFWIY010000477.1:0-2859 GCA_050255855.1 Desulfovibrionaceae bacterium | reverse complement strand
TGGCGACTGGTGCGCGGCGCGAGCCCGGGCGGGGCGGCCCCCTGGCTCCTGGACGAGCCCGGGCGCTGGCCCGTGGGCCGGGACGAAACGGCCTGGATCCAGGGCATGGACATGCTCGGCTGGCTGCCCGACGACGTGCTGGCCAAGGTGGACCGGGCGGCCATGTCCGTGGGCCTGGAGACCCGCGCCCCCTTTCTGGACCCCCGGGTGGCGGCCTTCGCCGCCGGGCTGCCCCTGCGGCTGCGCGTGGCCGGGGGCCGGGGCAAGGTCCTGCCGCGGATGCTGCTGGCCCGCCATCTGCCCCCGGCGCTCACCGAGCGGCCCAAGATGGGCTTCGGCGCGCCGGTGGGGGCCTGGCTGCGCGGGCCCCTGCGGGCCTGGGCCGAGGCCCTGCTTGACGAAAAACGCCTGGCGCGGGAAGGATGGTTGGAGCCCGGTCCGGTCCGGCGGGCCTGGGCCGCGCATTGCTCCGGCCGCCGGGACCTGGGCTGGCGGCTCTGGGCGGTGTGCATGTTCCAGGCCTGGCTGGAGCGCTGGGGGGCGCGCCTGGCCCGGAGCTAGGGTCCGGTCGGCTCGGGAATTTCTTTGGGGGGAGGCATGAAGATCGCGGTCATCGCCGGGCATACGCCCTCGCTGTGCGGATTCCGCGCGCCGCTGCTGGGCGCGTTCCAGGCCGCCGGGGCCGAGGTGGTGGCCCTGGCCCCGCCGGACGAGCCCTCCGAGGCCATCCTGCGGGGCATGGGCGTGGGCTTCGTCCCGGTGCCCATCAAGCGGCGCGGCACCAATCCCTTCGAGGACCTGCGCACCCTGCGCGCCCTCACCGCCGTGCTGCGCGACCTGGGCCCGGACAAGGTGTTCAACTACACCATCAAGCCGGTCATCTGGGGGTCCCTGGCCGCCCACCGCGCCCGCGTGCCCGAGTGCTACAGCCTCATCACCGGCCTGGGCCACATGTTCGGCGAGGGCGGCCAGGGGCTGCGCGGCTGGGCCCTGCAACGCGTGGTCATGCGCCTGTATCGCGCCGGGCTCTCCCGCAACCGGCTGGTCTTCTTTCAGAACCGCGACGACGAGCGCCTCTTCCGCGAGGCCGGGGTGCTGCCCCCGGCCGTGCACAGCGTGGTGGTGCCGGGCTCGGGCGTGGACCTGGCGGCCTACGCCCCGGCCGAGCCCGTGCTGGCCCCGCCCGTGTTCCTGTGCCTGGCCCGCTGCATCAAGGAAAAGGGCATCTTCGAGTACGCCCGCGCCGCGGCCCGCATCAAGGCCGTGTTCCCCATGGCCCGCTTCCTGCTGGCCGGGGCCCTGGAGCCCGGGTCCGGCGGGGTGCCCGAACGCGAGATCCGGCGCTGGAACAAGCGCGGCACCGTGGAATACCTGGGCGAACTGGCCGACGTCCGGCCCGCCCTGTCCGGGGCCTCGGTCTTCGTGCTGCCCTCCTACTACCGGGAGGGCGTGCCCCGCTCCGCCCTGGAGGCCATGAGCATGGGCCGCCCCATCATCACCACCGACTGGCCCGGATGCCGCGAGACCGTGCGCCACGGCGTCACCGGCCTGCTGGTGCCCCCGCGCGACGTGGAGGCCCTCGTCCAGGCCATGACCACCTTCATCGAGGACCCCCAGCGCGTGGTGGGCATGGGCCGCGCCGGCCGGGAACTGGCCGAACGCCGCTTCGACGTGAAGGTGGTGAACGCCTTGATCCTGGAAGGCATGGGACTGTCGTGACCCCGGGCGACCGCGCGGCCAAGCGCCTGCTGGATCTGGCCCTGACCATCCCGGCCCTGGCGCTGCTCTCCCCGGTCCTGCTGGCCGTGGCCCTGGCCGTGCGCCTGGGCCTGGGCCCGGGGGTGCTCTTCCGCCAGCCGCGCCCGGGGCTGCACGGCCGCCCCTTCACCATGCTCAAGTTCCGCACCATGCGCCGCCCCGCCCCGGGCCGCGAGGCCCCGGAATACGACGCCGAACGCCTCACCCGGCTCGGCCGCTTCCTGCGCCGCACCAGCCTGGACGAACTCCCCGAACTCCTCAACGTCCTGGCCGGGCATATGAGCCTGGTGGGGCCGCGGCCGCTTTTGATGCAATACCTTTCGCGCTACAATGCGCACCAGGCCCGGCGCATGGACATGCCCCCGGGCATCACCGGATGGGCCCAGGTCAACGGGCGCAACGCCCTGAGCTGGGAGGAGAAGTTCGACCTCGACGTGTGGTACGTGGACCATTGGAGCCTGGGCCTGGACCTGAAGATCCTGGCCATGACCGTGGGCGGGGTGCTCTCCGGCCGCGGCGTGTCCCAGCCCGGCGCGGCCACCATGCGCGAATTCATGGGCAGCACCCCGGAGACAACCAAGCAAGGAGGAGCGGATGGGCATGGAACTGGACGTTGACATGAAGCTGGAGACCGTCCTGGTGCCGGTGGACGACTCGGAACACGCCGGCCGCGCCGTGCGCTACGCCATCGGCCTGGCCAAGCTCACCGGCGCCCGCCTGGTGATCCTGCACTGCTACCGGCCCGTGCCCAAGGTCCTGGGCGTGCCCAACTTCGAGAACATGGCCAACCGGCTCATGGCCGCGGCCGAGGAACTCCTGGACGAATACCGGCCCCTGCTGGACGCCAGCGGCGTGAGCTACCGCTCCTTCGCCGCCCCGGGCCGCCGGGCCCAGGTCATCCACGACACCGCCATCGCGGCCAAGGCCGACCTCATCCTCATGGGCAGCAAGGGCCGCACCGACCTGGAAGGACTCCTCCTGGGCTCCGTCACCCACCAGGTCCTGCAGATCTCCCCCTGCCCGGTTTTGGTGGTGCGGTAGGGCGAGGAAACCGGGGGAGGGGCGAACCCCCTTTTGGGAAAAAGGGGGTTCGCCCCAAGA
>JBFWIY010000476.1:1570-2863 GCA_050255855.1 Desulfovibrionaceae bacterium | reverse complement strand
CCGACCACGCTCGGCAATGCCCAGCAATGCCCAGCAATGCCCGGCAATGCCCGTCCCTGCCAACCGCGCCGCCACGATCGACGTTCCGGGCGGCGCGTCACCGGCTACGTCCGGGGAGCCCGGACGCCCGGATAGCCCGGCCCTGACCGGGGAGCCCGGCCGCGCTCGTCCACGTCCGGCGACACCCGAACAATGCGCCGCGGTCCGGTCCGCCCGTTAGTCCGCCCGGATGCGCCCGAGCCGCCCGGACCCAAGCCGTCTGGACCCGAGCCGCCTTGCCACGCCCGGGCCGCCCGGCCAGCCAGGCCCCGGCGCAGAAGGTCCGCCCGGATGCGCCCGAGCCGCCCGGACCCAAGCCGCCCGGACCCGAGCCGCCTTGCCACGCCCGGGCCGCCCGGCCAGCCGGGCCCTGGCGCAGAAGGTGCGCCCGGATGCGCCCGAGCCGTCTTTTTGCGCTCAGGCCGCCCGGACATCCCGGCCCTCGGCCCCGGGTAGGCCTCCCGTCGCCGCCCGACGGCTGTTATCATTGTTTTTCCGAAAAACTGTGTCTGTTTTCATGACAGATTTCCCGGCAGGGTGCAAGGGCGACACTGGACAGGGGCCGCGCGGTCGTGCCAAGGGGCACGGCATGGCGGCCCGAAGGAGCAGCGAGGACATGGAATTGGTGCAGAAGGCGGGGGTCTGGCCCGGGCGCTCGGCCGTGACGGCCGGGCTGAAGCGGGTGGCCCCGGTGGTGCTCGGGTTCGTGCCCGTGGGTTTCGCCTACGGGGTGCTGGCGTCCAAGGCCGGGCTCTCGGCCTGCAACGTGGTGGCCATGTCGGTCATCGTGTTCGCCGGGTCGGCGCAGCTGGCCTCGGTGGCCCTGTTCGCCCTGGGCGCGCCCGCCCTGGCCGTGGTGGCCGCCACCTTCGTCATCAATCTTCGCCACTTGCTCATGAGCGCGGCCCTGGCCCCGTTCCTGCGCTCCTGGCCCGCCTGGCGGGTGGCGGCCATGACCTTTCAGCTCACGGACGAGACCTTCGCCCTGCACGCCGTGCGCTTCCCGCGCGGGAACTACCCCCTGGGCGAGCTGTTCACCATCAATGTCACGGCCCAGACGGCCTGGGTGGCGGGCACGGTGCTCGGCCTGGCGGCCAGCGGGATGCTCGCGGACGTCCGGCCCCTGGGGCTGGACTTCGCCCTGCCCGCCATGTTCGCGGCCCTGCTGGCCTTCCAGCTCAAGGACCGGGTGCACGTGCTGGTGGCCGTGGTGAGCGGGGCGGGCTCGCTGCTCTTCCTGGACCTGGGCGCGAG
>JBFWIY010000476.1:0-1470 GCA_050255855.1 Desulfovibrionaceae bacterium | reverse complement strand
GGTGACGTATCTGCCGCGTTTCCTGCCCGCCCTGGCCCTGAGCACCCGGCGGCTGCCCGACGGGGTGGCGCGCTGGCTGTCCTACGTGCCCACGGCCGTGCTCTCGGCCCTGCTGGCCCAGAGCATCGCGGCCCCGGCGGGCGCGGTCTGGCTGCGTCTGGACAATCTTTTCCTGGTGGTGGGCCTGCCCACCCTGGCCTTCGGGTGGGTCACGAAGAACTTCTTCGGCACGGTAGCCTTCGGCCTGGCCTGCGTGGCCGGGGCCCGGGCCCTGGGGCTGGGGTAGGGGCGGCGAGGCCGCCCGGCCCGGCGTCACGTGCCCCGGCCCGCCTTGGTTCTCCCTGAGGCATCCCGGGGTGTTCTCGTTGCCGGGCGCGGCCGGTCCCGGCCGATTCCGGCCGGTTTAGGCAGTCCTCCCATTTCCTTACATCATGAAGCGTTGTGGCTGGGCGCGTCCCGGCGTCTTGCACACCGGAGGCGGTCGTCCCGCGGGGCGGCCCAGGGGCCCGGGGCGTTTCGCCGCCGCGCCCGCCCGGCCCGTGGACATGCGCCGTCCCGGTCCCGGCGTCGGCGGGGGGCGGTGTTCGCGCCGTCCTGTTCAGCGTGCGTCCCGGCCCGCCTTGCCGGGCAGGAAGGCGCGGCGCAGGGCCTCGGGGCGGAAGAAGGCGAGCGGATTGTCCACCATCAGGTCCGGCAGCAGGTGCCACCAGCGGTAGCCCTGGGCGCGGTAGTACGTCCGGGCCGCGTCCCCGTGCCCGGCGTGGCGGCAGGCCAGGGTCACGGCGTCGCGCTGGCAGCGGGAGGCCATGCCCGCCCGGGCCAGCCGGGGCGCGAAGCCCCGCCGCCCGAAGGCGGCCCGGAAGCGGCGGTAGTCGCGGCATCGGGCCAGGACGTCCAGCCAGGCCACGGCCGAGAGCCCGAGCCACCCCGCGCACTCCAGCAGCAGCCAGCCCCCGAGGATCTCCGGGTCCTTCCACACGCTGGTCTCGGCGTGCAGGGGGGAGTGGGCCAGGGACCAGCCCGTGGCCAGCGCCCCCAGGGAGACGGCGAGCGACCCCAGCCCCACGGCCACGGGCCAGGGCGCGGCGCGCAGCACGCGCCACGGGGCGGATGGCCCCCGGCCTTCCGGGAGTCCGGTCGTCGCGCCGTCGGCGGCGGAAACCGTCGCGGAGTTCATGCTTCTTCCTTACCGTAGGGTGTCGCCGGGCCGCAAGACGTGGCCGAATCCAGGCCGAGCCGGGGCCGAATCCGGGGCGAACGGGGGGGAGGCCGAGCCGAATCCGGGTCAGATTCGGAAGACCGTTCCGGTTCCGGCCGGGCGTGTCCCCGGGCGCGGTCCCCGGGTGGCCCGCGTCCTTTTGTTGGCCTGCTCCGCGCTTACGTCTACACCTCGTCTGCCCCGCGCCCGCGCCCACGCCCGCGCCGCCTTGCCCCGCGTCCGCGCCGGGCCTACGCCGCGTCCTGTTCGCT
>JBFWIY010000475.1:0-2868 GCA_050255855.1 Desulfovibrionaceae bacterium | reverse complement strand
CGCCCATGGAGTTCCTGAACTCCGACAAGCAGATGATCGGCTTCTCCATCGACCTGCTCCATGCCATGGCCGAGCTGGGCACCTTCAAGCCGCAGATCGACAACGTGGCCTGGGACAACATCTTCGCCGGTCTGGCCGCCGGGCAGTATGACGCCATCAGCTCCTCGGTCTCCATCACCGACGAGCGCAAGGGCACCATGGACTTCTCCGATCCCTACTTCGAGGTGAAGCAGGGCGTGCTGGTGAAGAAGGGCGCGGGCATCGCCTCCGTGGCCGACCTCAAGGGCAAGAAGGTGGGCGCCCAGATCGGCACCACCGGCTACTTCGCCGCCCAGAAGATCGAGGGCGCCGAGCCCAAGAGCTACGACGAGATCGGCCTGGCCGTGGAGGACCTGTACAACGGCGGCATCGACGCGGCCATCTGCGACGACTCCGTGGCCTACGACTTCGCCCTGCAGAACGAGAAGTACAAGGACGCCTTGGACCTGGCCTTCCTCATCGTCTCCGACACCCCCGAGTACCTGGGCTGGGCCGTGCAGAAGGGCGACCCCAAGGGCATCATCCCGGTGCTCAACGACGCCCTGGCCAAGGTGAAGGCCTCCGGCAAGTACGACGAAATCTACGCCAAGTGGTTCAAGTAACCGACGGCGGCGAGTCAGCAATGCGCCGGGGCCCGGACGACCGGGCCCCGGCATAGTCCCCCCGAGGCCGCCCCATGGCGCGTGACGACAAGAAACATACCATCATCGAGGTGGGCGACGGCGCCGCCATCCCCCGACGCAAGGACAAGGGGCTGCTGGACGCCTGGTGGATCTCCCTGATCCTGGCCGTCTCCCTGCTCATCGCCCTGCCGCTGCTCCAGCCCTTCCCCTATTGGAACTCCCTGGCCTTCCTCTCCGACGGCATCCTGGTCACTTTCCAGGTGACCATCCTGGCCATCCTGGGCGCGCTGGTGCTCGGCCTGTTCACCGGCCTGGGGCGGCTCAGCAAGAACCGCTTCTTCAACCTGGCGGCCTCCACCTACGTGGAGATCGTCCGCGGCATCCCGCTCATCGTCCAGCTCTTCTATTTCTACTACGCCCTGGCCCGCTTCCTCCACCTCCAGGGCACCGTGGCCGCGGTCATCGCCATGAGCATCTGCTACGGCGCCTACATGGGCGAGGTCTTCCGCGCCGGCATCGACTCCATCGACAAGGGCCAGACCGAGGCCGCCCGGTCCCTGGGGTTCAACAACCGCCAGACCCTGATGCTGGTCATCCTGCCCCAGGCCTGGCGCACCATCCTGCCCCCGGTGGGCAACGAATTCATCGCCCTGCTGAAGGACTCCTCACTCATCTCCATCGTGGCCATCACCGACATCTTCCGTCGCGGCCGGGAGTTCGTGGCCCAGTATTTCACGTCCTTCGAGACCTACACCATGGTGGCCCTGGTCTACCTGGTCATCACCCTGGTCCTGTCCAAGGGCGTGAGCATCATGGAGCAGAGGTTGAGCCACTATGTCAAAGACTGAGCCCATCATCCAGATCAAGAACGTCTACAAGTTCTACGGCTCCCTCATGGCGCTGGAGAACGTCTCCCTGGACATCGACGCCGGACAGAAGTTCGTGGTCATCGGCCCCTCGGGCTCGGGCAAGAGCACCATGCTGCGCTCCATCAACCGCCTGGAGGAGATCGACCGCGGCCAGATCCTGGTGGACGGCCAGGACGTGCACGACCACAAGAACGACATCAACAAGATCCGGCAAGAGCTGGGCATGGTCTTCCAGAGCTTCAACCTCTTTCCCCACAAGACCGTGCTCCAGAACCTGACCATGGGCCCCATCCGCCTCAAGGGCGTCCCGCCCGAGGAGGCCAAGGTCAACGCCCTCCAGCTGCTGGCCAAGGTCGGCATCCGCGACAAGGCCGACGTCTACCCCTCGCGCCTGTCCGGCGGCCAGCAACAGCGCGTGGCCATCGCCCGGGCCCTGGCCATGAGCCCCAAGATCATGCTCTTCGACGAGCCCACCAGCGCCCTGGACCCCGAGATGATCGGCGAGGTGCTGGACGTCATGGTGACGCTGGCCAAGGAGGGCATGACCATGGTGGTGGTCACCCACGAGATGGGCTTCGCCCGCGAGGTGGCGGACCAGATCGTGTTCATGGACCACGGGGCCATCCTGGAGAAGGGCACGCCGGACCACTTCTTCCAGAACCCGGAACACCCCCGGCTCAAGCAGTTCCTGAACCAGATCCTCTAGTTCCGGATCTTCACGGAAACGTCACAATGCCCAGCAGGCCTTGCGGGGCCTGCGTCCGCGCCCTCCCGAGCTTCGACCGGGGGGGCGCTTTGTGTTGTTTTTTTGTGTACTGGGTGGATTCGGCGTCACACGACGCCCGAACCCGCCCCGCCGCCGCCCGATGCGCGCGCCGGGACGCCCGGAATCCGCCGACGGAGGCCCCATGGCACAGGAACTGAAATACGATCTCGCCCTGCCCGGCCCGGAGCTGGCCACCCTGCTGCGCGCCCTGGCCGAGACCCTGGAGGGCCGCCCCGCCCCCGAGCCCTACCGGGCCCTGCTCCCCGAGGGGCTCTCCCGCGTCCGGCTGGACATCAAGCCCCAGCCCGGCGAGGCGGGCTGCCGCGTCAAGCTCAAGATCGAGGCCGGGGGCGAATCCCCCGACGCCGGGGAGGCCGGGGAGGCGGACGACGCCGAGGCCGCCCCGGACGCCTCCGGACGGCCCCGGTACAAGTCCCTGAAGAAGCACATGAAGACCGGGTTCAAGGCCATCCAGACCGCCCTGACCCAGGGCGGGCTGCCCGCCCCGGCCGTGGTGGAGGCCTTCCTGGCCGACTCCGAGACCATGTGCACCTATCCCGACGCCGACAAG
>JBFWIY010000474.1:0-2871 GCA_050255855.1 Desulfovibrionaceae bacterium | reverse complement strand
TGGACCCGGCCCAAGACGCCCTCCTTCCCCCGGACCCCGCGCACCGCAGTGCGCCGCGGCTGCCCCCTGGACTGCGGCCTGTGCCCGGAGCACGGCCAGCACACCTGCACGGCCCTCAGGGAGATCACCTGGCGCTGCGACCTGGGCTGCCCGGTCTGTTTCGCGTCCTCGGGGGACAACGCCCCCCCCGATCCGCCCCTGGCGCAGCTCGCCTGGCAGCTGGACCAGGTCCTGGCCGCCTCGGGCCGCTGCAACGTGCAGCTCTCCGGAGGCGAGCCCAGCGTGCGCGACGACCTGCCGGAGATCGTGGCCCTGGCCAAGGCCCGATTCCCCTTCGTGCAGCTCAACACCAACGGCCTGCGCGCCGCGCGGGAGCCCGGCTTCGCCCCCCGGCTGGCCGCGGCCGGGCTGGACTCGGTGTTCCTCCAGTTCGACGGCCTGAGCGACGACGTGTACCAGCGCCTGCGTGGGCGGCCCCTGTGGGAGATCAAGCAGGCCGCCCTGGAGCGCTTCGTGGCCGCGGGGATCGGCGTGGTGCTGGTGCCCACCCTGGTCCCCGGGGTCAACGACCGCCAGGTGGGGGATCTGCTGCGCTTCGCCGCGGCCCACGCCCCGGGGGTGCGCGGGCTGCACTTCCAGCCGGTGAGCTATTTCGGCCGCTATCCCGCGCCCCCGGCCGACGCGGACCGCATCACCCTGCCCGAGGTCATGCGCGCCCTGGAGGAGCAGACCCACGGGCTGGTCCACGCCGCGGACTTCCTGCCCCCGGGCTGCGAGCACTCGCGCTGCTCCTTCCACGCCAACTACCTGGTGCGCGAGGACGGCGGCCTGACCCGGCTCTCCGGCAACGGGAGCTGCGGCTGCCGCCCGGCGGACGCGGCCGCGGCCCCCGTCCCGGCGCCCCCCGCCCCCATCGTGGCCGCCCAGGGCGCGGACCAGTCCAAGGCCTTTGTGAGCCGCCAGTGGGCCGCACCCCGGGCCGGGCTCACGGAGCTCACCCCCTCGGCCGACGATCTGGACCGCTTCCTGGCCCGGGCCCGGACCCACATCCTGGCCGTCTCGGCCATGGCCTTCCAGGACGCCTGGACCCTGGACCTGGACCGCCTGCGCGGCTGCTGCATCCACGTCAGCGCGCCGGACGGCCGGCTCATCCCCTTCTGCGCCTACAACCTCACCGCGGCGGACGGCGCGCCGCTCTACCGGAGGACCAGTGGCCGGACCGCTTGACCTCTGGCTGGCCGAGTGCCTGGGCCTGCCCCTGCGCCCCGGAGCCGATGCGACCATCGACTCGGCCCCCGCTCCGGCCATCGACCCCGGCCGCCTGGAGGCCTGGCGTTGGGAGCGGCTGGTGGAGAGCGTGGTCCGGGCCAAACGCCTGAGCCCCTTCTACCGCCACCACCTGCGCGGCGTGGACCCCGCGGCCCTGCGCGGCCCGGCGGACCTGGCCCGGGTCCCCCGCCTGGAGCCCGAGGCCCTGCGCCGCGCCCCGGACGCCCTGCTCTGCGCCTCGCGCGACGAGATCGCCCGGGTGGTCACCCTCCAGAGCTCCGGCACCTCGGGCCCGAGCAAGCGGCTGTTCTTCACCGCCGGGGACATCGAACGCACCGTGCACTTCTTCCGGCGCGGCATGACGCCCATGGTGGAGCCCGGCCGCGGGGCGCTCATCCTGCTGCCCGGGGAGCGGCCCGACTCCGTGGGCGACCAGCTGGCCCGGGCCCTGGAGGGGCTCGGCGTCCATCCCCTGGCCGTGGGGGCCCTGGCCGACCCGGCCGAGGCCGCCCGGCTGCTGCTGGAGCACGACTGCGCCACCCTGGTGGCCGCCCCGGCCCACGCCCAGGTCCTGGCCGCCCATTGGCGGGCCGCCGGGCTGCCCGACCCCCGGCTGCGCGCCGTGCTGCTCTGCTGGGACTCCCTGCCCGACGCCGTGGCCGCCACGGTGCGCCGGGTCTTCGGCTGCCGGGTGCTGCGCCACTGGGGCATGGTGGAGACCGGCCTGGGCGGGGCCGTGGAGTGCGCCGAGGGCTCGGGCCTGCACCTGCGCGGGGCGGACCTCTTCCTGGAGGTGACGGACCCGGCCACGGGCGAGGCCCTGCCCCCCGGGGCCTGGGGCGAGCTGGTGGTCACCACCCTGCGCCGCCGGGCCATGCCGCTCATCCGCTACCGCACCGGCGACCTGGGGCGCTGGCTGCCCGGCGGGCCCTGCCCCTGCGGCTCGCCCCTGCCGCGCCTGGACGCCCGCCTGCGCCGCCTGGAGGAGCCCACCCTGCCGGGCGGCATGGGCCTGGCCGACCTGAGCGAGGTCCTGTACGCCGTGCCCGGCCTGGCCGATTTCGCGGCCCGGCTGGTCCCGGCGGACAGCCCCGGCCGCGCGGGCGCGCCCCCGCGGCTGCGGCTGGAGATTTGCGCCGCCACGGGCCACGCCGCCGACCCCGGGGACGCCGGGGCCGGCGGCGTGCTGGCCGCGGCGCGCGAGGCCCTGACCCGACTGCATCCCCTGGCCAGCGCCGTGGCGCACGGCAGGCTGGGGCTCGATCTCACCCTGCGCCCCGGCCCGGGTCCGGCCCTGCCCGGGCTGGCCAAACGAACCATCCTACTGGAGCCTCAGGAGACCCCATGAGCGATTTCGTCCGATCCGTCCGCGCCGCCCTGGAGGGCGGCCAGTCCCTGGTGTTGGCCACCGTGGCCGCCTCGGCGGGCAGCGCCCCGCGCTCGGCCGGGGCCAAGATGGCCGTGCGGCCCGACGGGAGCATCTTCGGCACCGTGGGCGGCGGCGTGGTGGAGGCCCAGGCCATCCGCCGGGCCGCGGCCCTGCACGCCCGGGGCCCGGGCGCGGCCGAGCGCCTGGACATGAACCTGACCAGCGACCTGGCC
>JBFWIY010000473.1:0-2872 GCA_050255855.1 Desulfovibrionaceae bacterium | reverse complement strand
CAACGGGTCGGAGCAGGCCGAACAAAAGGTGGAGTCCTGGGACCAGCAGTAGCCGGCTGGACGTAGCGAAGCGTTCCCCTGGAGCGCTTTTTTCTTGACCGAATGGTTAAGTAGCTTTACCATTTCTCCATGTCCAACACCACCCCCATTCCCGATCTGGCGGCCCGTCTGGATTCCGTGGTCCACAACGCCATGGAGCTGCACAACCTTCCCGTGACCTTGGACAACGGTCTGGAGCTCACGCCCCGGGAGATGCATGCCCTGCAAGCCCTGGGCGAGCGGCCCGGCCTCAACGTCAGCGACCTGGGGGCCCGATTCCGGGTCACCAAGAGCGCGGCCTCGCAACTGGTCGGGCGGCTTTGTGACCGGGGGCTGGCCTTGAAGCGCCGGGCGGAGGACAACAACAAGGAATGGCGTCTGTTTCTGACGCCCCTGGGCGAGCAGGCCCATGCCGCGCATGCGGGGACGCATGCGCACGGACTGCTGGAGCTGGAGCGGGAGTTGGCCGAGTTCAGCCCGGAAGAGCTGGATGCGGCTCATCGGGTGCTGGGACGCATCAACGACCTGCTGGCCAGGCGGTACGACAGGGCCCTGTCCAGCCGAGGGCAACCGGCTCCGATCTGCGGGCATGGGCGTGGCCGGGGCCCGAGCAGCTTCCATATGCAGGATTCCGATACGGTGTTCGCCAATTTGCAGGTGCGCCCCGGGGACGTTTGCCTGGACCTGGGCAGCGGTCCGGGGGATTACGCCCTGCGCCTGGCCGAGGTGGTGGGCGGTCAGGGACGGGTGTACGCCCTGGACCGGAACGCCTCCTTTGTGGAGCGCCTGGAGCGCGAGGGGCCGGGCAACCTGCGTCCGCGTTGCCTGGACATCACCCGGGGCCTGCCCTATGGCGACGCCGCCGTGGACCTCTGCCTGATGACCACCGTGCTGCACATCCTGGGCGCGGGGGAGCAGGGAATGTCCGTGTTCCGCGAGGTGGCCCGGGTGCTCAAGCCAGGCGGGCAATTGGCCGTCATCGAATGCAAGAAGGAGGACCAGCCCTGGGGGCCGCCCAAGGAACAGCGTCTGTCGCCCGGGCAGGTGGAGGCCATGGCCGTGGCATGTGGCCTGGAGCGAACCGGCCTGGTTGACCTGGGGAAGACCTACTTGCTCACCTTCCGTCCGGAAGCCAAGGGGGGGACTAGAGTTTGTGGATCACGTAGGTCACCGTGCCCCAGACCTCCAGGTCCGAATCCTCGGTGATCTCGATGGGCGCGAAGTCCGGATTGCCCGGGGCCAGGAACAGGCGGCCGTTCTTCAGCGCCAGCCGCTTGACCGTGAGTTCGCCGTCCACGGCCGCGATGACCACGTCCCCCGCATGCGGGTCCAGGGCCCGGTCCACCACCAGGATGTCCCCGGAATGGATGCCCGCCTCGATCATGGAGTCGCCCACGGCGCGCACGAAAAAGGTGGCCTGGGGATGGGCCACCAGGTGCTCGTTCAGGTCCAGGGCCCGGTCGATGAAGTCGTCGGCCGGGGAGGGGAATCCGGCCTGCACCCGGGCCAGGTACAGGGGAAAGGAGCGGGGCGGTCCGGGCTCGAAGCCCAGGATCTCCATGCTCGGGGGCACGCGTACGCCGCTCGTGGTTTGCGGTCCGGTCAGGGGTTTGGCCATCAGCCTTCCATGGTGTCGCCGCCCGCCGGGCGCAGAAGCACGAACAGGGGCAACTCGGCCTGCACGGATTCCTTGCCGCCCACCAGCAGGCCCACCGAGACCACGTGGCGGCCTTCCTCCTCCACCTTGAGCCCGGGCAGATGAAAGTTGATCTTGTGCAGGGCCGCGCCCGTGGGCTTCACCTGGTTGGTGCCCAGGGGCAGCGTTTTGCCCGAGGGGCTGGTCACGGACATGGAGATGGTGAACTCCTGCCTGGACGCGGGATCGAGCTCCCACAGGGTGCCCAGGAAGAAGGGGGGCACCTGGGCGGGCAGTTGGCGCACCACGCCGTGCTCAAAGGTCTTGATGAACGAGGCCGCGCCGGATTCGCGGTCCACGATGATGTCGTTGCACAGGATGGCGTAGAGCAGCTTCATGCGTTCTCCTGAACGTTGAACGGCCCGGTCGTCAAATTCATATATCATTCAACGAGGACGGGACGCTACGGCGCATGGCATGCGCCGCGCCGCCAAAGGCGGCGGAGCAAGCCGAAAACCGCGCTTTTCGGCGCGGCGATATTGAGCGAAATGAATGGGACATTCATTTCGCGGACACCACACTAGTTGCGTACCAGGCTGAAGGTGCCCGAGCCGTTGGCCACGGACCATTCGCCGGAAATGGTGTTGCCGTCCGGGGAGAGCTTGCCCCAGTGGGCCACGGGCTCCTTGTCTTCGTACAGGGTGAATTCCACGGAGCCGTCGGGCTTGATGGAGCCGTCGAAGTTGTAGCTGACCGAGTCGCTGCCCTCGGCATAGGTGACCGTGCCGGTGAAGTGGTTCCCGGTCTGGGTGATCACCGCCGGGTCGGCGTAGCTCTTGCCGTCGGGCATGGTGGAGTTGAAGGTCCAGTTGCCGCTCAGCACGCCCACATTGCCCTGGGAGGGGGTGTTGGGCGCGGGCAGCCCGGTGACGTAGCCGCCCCGGGTGATGGTGAAGGTGCCCTGCCCGTCCTCGTAGGTCCAGGTGCCGGAGATGGTGTTGCCGTCCGGGCTGACCTGGCCGGTGTGCAGCACGGGCTGCTCCATGTCGTACAGGGTGAATTCCACGGCGCCGTCCGGGTTGACGGTCCCTTCGAAGGGTTCTTGGAACTCCTCGCCGTCCTTGTAATAGCTGACCAGGCCGGAGAACTGGTCGCCGCTCTGCTGGATGGTGCAGGGGTCGGAATAGCTCGAGCCGT
>JBFWIY010000472.1:0-2887 GCA_050255855.1 Desulfovibrionaceae bacterium | reverse complement strand
TGGCGTGTCGTGGCGGGTTGCTGGATTTTTCCCGTGGTAGGCGGGGGCTGCATGTCCTCACACCGTGCAGTGCTGGTGGACAGGGGCAACCCCTGTCCCCGCCGGGCCCCGGGACAGCCCGCCCGGGGCCCGGCAAACCCAAAAGGGGAAGCAGCATGAGCGTTCTGTCCATCGTCGGCGACATCCTCACCAGTCTGGTGGGCGGGGTGCGGGACCACATCAAGGGCAAGCAGGACATCCAGAAGGCCGTGGTGGAGAACAAGATCCGCCTGGCCAAGAGCGAGAGCGAATACAACCATGAGTGGGAGATGCGCCAGCTCACCAACGCGGGGTGGAAGGACGACGTGCTCTTCTACGCCTGGCTGGTGTTCTTCGTCTGGAGCGGGTTCGACCCGGACGGGGCGTCGCGGGTGGTGCAGGCCTGGGGGGTGCTGCCGGACTGGTTCCTGGAGGTCACGTTCTGGATCGTGGCCGCGGTGCTCGGCGTGAAGAAGCTCGGCGACCAGCTTCCCGGGACCGTGCGCGCCATGCGTGGGGTGTTTTCCCGGGACGGGTCGGCCGCGGGGGACGGCCAGCGCGCGCCGCAGGGCGGCGGAAAAGACGGCGAAAAAGGTGTCGAGTGATGCCTGACTATATCCAGAACCTTCTGGACGGGCATCATATCCAGAGTTTCCTGGATCAACTGATCGTCCTCTTCTTTCCCGTGTCCATCGCCATCGTTGGGGGGCTGGTCCGGGCCTTTCATGAGCGCAGGTGCTCCCTGCGCCGTATCGCCGTGGGGGTGGTCACGAGCGGGTTCACCGGGCTGCTGCTCGCATTGTTCTGTGAGTACATGCAGATAGTCGGCCCGTTGCAGGGGGTGATTTGCGGGGTCGGCGGGTTTGCCGGGGGCGACCTGCTGATCTCCGCCGCGCGCAAGTTCTGCGAAGTCGTGGAGCGGCGCGATGTCTGACGGAGCCGTGCAGGGCCTGGGGCAACGCCTGCGGGCTGAATTCAACGAAAACACCCTGCTCCGGAAGACGTTCGAGGATCGCTGGCTGCTGGACCTTGCCCAGTTCAAGGGCATCTACCCTGAGGATGTTCAGAAGGAAATCGCCGAGGGGCGGTCCAAGGTGTTCCTGCGCAAGACCGCCACGAAGGTCAATTCCATTACGGCCCGGCTCAAGGACCTGCTGTTTCCCGCCAAGGGGGACCGGAACTGGAGCATGGGGCCGAGCAACACCCCCGCCGTTGACCCCGGTGTGCTGCGCGAGGCCCTGACGATGGAGTCGGGGAGACTTCAACGTCCGCTTTCCAAGAAGGAAGTCCGGGCGCTGACCATGGACCTGGCCGAGGACGCGGCGCAGGCCATGGCGCAGGAAATGGAGGATCAGCTTTCCGAAGGACCGGGGCGCACGGCCTACCGGACCATCGCCGACCGGGTGCTGTTCCAGGGGGTGCTGTACGGGTGCGGCGTGCTCAAGGGGCCCCTGGTGGAGAAACGGCCCCGGGAGCGGTTCGTGTGGGACCCCGGGAAGGTCGTGCAGGGAGAGGACGGGGCTTTCGTTCAGGAGCCGGGACGGTGGACTCTGGGGCGGCACGAAGGCGACTACTGGCCGTTCCGGGAGTTCGTCTCCATCTGGGACGTCTATCCCGACCTGACGGCCATCACTCCGGATGACCTGCGGTTCGTGTGGCAGAGCCACCTCAAGACCCGCCGGGCCCTGCTGGACCAGTCGAACTGGCCGTACTTCAACGGGGAGGCCATCCGGGACTACATCAACAACCACCCCGACGGCGACGCCACGCACAAGGCGTTCGAGACGGAGCTGCGCGGACTGGACGAGCCCAGCTCCGGAATACCCAGTGAGCTCAAGGGGCGGTACCGTCTGCTGGAGCGCTGGGGGCACATTTCCGGCAACGACCTGGCCGAGTGCGGCATCTCCGACGTGGACCCGGCGGAGACCTATGCGGCCAACGTCTGGCTGCTCGGCGACGTGGTGGTCCGGGCCGTGCTCTCGCCCATCGAGGGCATCGACATCCCCTACTATTTCTTCTTCTACGGCGAGGACGAATCCCAGTTCTTCCCCGAGGGTGTGGCCTCCATCATGCGCGATCCGCAGGCGGCCTTCAACGCCGCGGTGCGCATGATGCTGGACAACGGGGCCATCACGGCCGGGCCGCAGATCGCCGTGAACGTCTCCGCCCTGCACGAGGACGCCAATCCCTACGACCTGCATCCCTTCAAGGTCTGGCCGTTCAAGAACGTGGCCGACCTCAAGCAGGCCATGCATGTCTGGACCATGGACTCCGCCATCGGGGACCTGCTGCGACTGGCCACGCTCATGGCGGACTGGGCGGACGAGCAGACCACGCCGCGGTTCATGGCCGGTGAGGGGGCGAGCCGGGGGGCGGCCGAGACGGCCTCGGGCCTGTCCATGCTCATGGGCGCGGCCAACATCGTGCTCAAGGGGCTGGTGAGCCAGTTCGACGACCACATCACGCGGCCGTTCATCACGGCGCTCTACTACTGGAATATGATGTTCAGTCCCCGGGCGGAGATCAAAGGGGATTACGTCATCAAGGCCATCGGCTCCAGCGCCCTGGTGGCCCGGGAGCTCCAGGCCGAGCGGGTCACGAAGGCCATCCAGATCACGGACAATCCGCGCTTCAAGGGGCGCGTTGATGACGGCGAGCTGCTGGAAGAGATCTTCCAGTCCATGGAGTTGAACCAGGGGTGTCTGCGAAGCGAGGAAGAGTACCGGCGCAAGCGCCATGAGGAAATGGTGGAGGCGCAACGCGCCAGCGCGGAGGCCGTGGTGCAGACCCTGATGGAAGAGGCGCGCAAGCAGGGCATCCCCCTGCCGCAGGCGCTGGGGAACATGTTCACCAGCCAGGTGAAACACCT
>JBFWIY010000471.1:0-2891 GCA_050255855.1 Desulfovibrionaceae bacterium | reverse complement strand
ATGACCCTGGCCCTGGCCGTACTGCTCTCGGGCGTGGTGGCCCTGAGCCTCTCGCCCATGCTGTGCAGCCGCATCCTCTCGGTGCGCGACACCACGGCCCACCACGGCGGCCGCCTCTACCAGCGCATCCTGGGCGGCTACGAGCGCATCCTGCGCGCCTGCCTGCACCACAAGCTCCTGGTGATGCTGGTGGCCGGGGGCACCCTGGCCGGGGCCGGCGCGGTCCTGGTCTACATGCCCAAGGGCTTCATGCCCGAGGCCAACCAGGGCTACCTGCGCGGCTTCACCGAGACCCAGCAGGGCATCTCCTACGCCGCCATGCGCGAGCACGAGATGCGCCTGGCGCCCATCATCGAGAAAATCCCGGGGATCACGGGGCAGCAGCACATCATCGGCATCCCCCTGCAGAACCAGGGCCGCCTCAACGTCACGCTGGACACCGAGGGCGGACTGTCCGTGCCCCTGGAGACCCTGCGCACCCAGCTTTTGGCCAAGCTCAACCAGGTGCCGGGCATCAAGGTCTTCCTCAATACCCCGCCCATGATCAACATCGGCGCGCGCAACGCCCGCGCCCTGTACCAGTTCACCCTGCTCAGCCCCAGCACCGACGCCCTCTACGCCGCGGCCCCGGAGTTCGAGAAGGCCCTGGCCAAACTCCCCGAGCTGACCAGCGTGAGCAGCGACCTGCTGCTCTCCAACCCCCAGGTGGACCTGGACATCGACCGCGACAAGGCGGCCCTGCTCGGGGTCTCCCTGCGCAGCATCGAGGACGCCCTGTACACCGCCTACGGCGAGCGCACCGTCACCAACATCCGCACCTCCGAGGACGAGTACCCGGTCATCATGGAGCTGCTGCCCGAGTTCCAGACCGACCCGCGCGCCCTGTCCATGCTCTACGTGCGCTCGAACTCCGGCGAGCTGGTGCGCCTGGACGCCCTGGCCGCCGTGCGCCAGAGCCTGGGCCCGGCCCAGGTCAACCACACCGGCCAGCTCCCCTCCGTCACCTATTCCTTCAACACCGCCCCGGGCGTGTCCCTGGACGTGGCCACCCAGGTCGTCCAGGACCTGGCCGGCCGGACCCTGCCCGACAACATCACCACCCGGTTCGAGGGCACGGCCAAGGCCTTCCAGGAGAGCATGGCCAGCATGGGCCCCCTGCTCCTGCTCGCCGTGGCCGTCATCTACATCATCCTGGGCTGCCTCTACGAGAGCTTCCTCCACCCCATCACCATCCTCTCGGGCATCCCCTCGGCCGCCCTGGGCGGGGTCCTGGCCCTGGCCGCCTTCGACATGACCCTCGACCTCTTCGGGTTCCTGGGCATCATCCTACTCATCGGCATCGTGAAGAAGAACTCCATCATGGTGGTGGACTTCGCCATCACCCAGGAGGCCCACGGCATGGACCCGGAGGAGGCCGCCATCCAGGGCTCCCTCATCCGCTTCCGGCCCATCATGATGACCACCCTGGCCGCCATCGCCGGGTCCCTGCCCATCGCCATCGGCTACGGCGCGGGCGGCGAGGCCCGCCAGCCCCTGGGCGTGGTGGTGGTGGGCGGGCTCATCCTCTCCCAGATGGTCACCCTGTTCCTCACCCCGGTCTTCTACGCCTACATGGCCCGGCTCCAGCACTGGTTCGGCCGCCGCGGCCAGCGTTCCGCCGCATAAAAAAACCGGGGGCCCCGCTCGGGGCCCCCGGTCGTCGTCATCTCGCACCGGCCGCGCCGGGCGCACCGGCCGCGCCGGGCGCACCGGACGCGCCGGACGCGGTTCAGCGCCAGCGGCTGCGCGCCCGGATCAGCTCCCGGCCGTCGGACACCCGGGTGATGCGGTGCAGCCAGGCCCCGTCGGCCTCGCGCGCGCAGTCCGACACCAGGGCCTCGCCCGCCCGGGCCTCGGCCCGGAACATGATGTCCAGGGAGGCCAGGCTCCCGGGGGCGTCCTCCCGGCCAAAGGGGGCCAGCACCCAGGCCATGTACTTGGCGTTGTTCACGTGGCCGTTGGAGTCCAGGTCGTCCAGCCGGGTGATGACGTCCACGGCCACCTGGGCCGCCTCCAGCTTGGGCAGGTTGCGGCAGTCGAACTCCAGCTCCCGCGTGGAGTCCTCGGGCAGGCCGCGCGCCAGCCAGTCCGGCACCGAGGTCATGCGCCGGGCCTGCATGTCCAACGCCACCCAGGCGCTGCCGATGCGCACCACCTCGCCGCCGTCCGCGCCGGTGAACACCGCGTCGCGGTAACAGAAATACTTGTCCACCCCGGACGGCCAGGTGCGCACCTTGAGCACCGCCCCGGCCTCGGGCAGGGCCTGGAACCGGAACAGCGCCCGGGCCAACACCCAGGCATAGCCCTCGTCCCAGAGCCGCTCCATGGAGAACCCGAGCCGCCGGGCATGCCGCGCCGCCGCGTCCTGGAACCACTCGGCCACACGATAGGGCTCCACCACCCGGTCGGGCCCGGCCTCGTAGCCGCGCACCTCAAACTCGCGCTCAAATGCCTGCACCGATCCACCTCACTTGGTTGACTCCTTCCCTGTGGCTGCCTACCACCCCGGCCCCACGGCCGCAAGGCGGAGACGGCCGGACGCGCGAGTCGGGAAAGCCTCCCCGTGCTACGCAGGACGCCGTGGCGCTAAGTCGCCTGGCCGCATTCGCGCCCAGCCGACCAAGCGCCACGTTGCGGCGGCCAGGGGGCCAAAGGCCCCCTGGACCCCCAATTTGCGGGGCGGGGCCGGACGGCGCAGGTAACGACGCGCCAGGGGCCGCCACCACGAGCCGCGCGCCGTCCGGCCCCGCCTCGCAACACCTGTCCAGGAATAAGAGATGGCAGCAGCCCTTCCCCCCAATAAAAAGGTCTGGGGGAGGGAGGATGGGGGTCCGGGGGAAGGAGGGGACCCC
>JBFWIY010000470.1:0-2892 GCA_050255855.1 Desulfovibrionaceae bacterium | reverse complement strand
CCCGGCGAGCTGGGCAAACGCATCCGGGACCTGGGCCTGACCCCGGCCACCCGCATCCAGGTGGTGGGCCACGCCCCCCTGCGCGACCCCGTGGCCCTGCGCGTGCAGGGGGCCGTCATCACCCTGCGCAACAGCGAGGCCGACCACATCCAGGTCCGGACCGAGGAGGCCCGCTGATGGAACGCGCCATCCACATCGCCCTGGCGGGCAACCCCAACTCCGGCAAGACCACCATGTTCAACGCCCTCACCGGGGCGCGCCAGCACGTGGGCAACTATCCCGGCGTCACCGTCACCCGCAAGGAGGGCGTCCTGCGCCACGGGGGGGCCAACATCACCGTGGTGGACCTGCCCGGCACCTACTCCCTGACCCCGTACTCCGAGGAGGAGATCGCGGCCCGGGACTACATCGTCAACGACCGGCCCGACGCCGTGGTGGACATCCTGGACGCCAACACCCTGGAGCGCGGGCTCTACCTGGCCGTGCAGTTCCTGGAGCTGGGCCTGCCCCTGGTGCTGGCCCTGAACATGATGGACGAGGTGCAGCGCAAGGGCCGCCGCATCGACTCCAAGCGCCTGGCCGAGCTCCTCGACGTCCCCGTGGTGGAGACCGTGGCCCGCGAGGGCCAGGGCAAGGACGAGCTGACCCGCCAGGCCGTGGCCCACGCCCGCCAGGCCCAGGGACGGCGCGCCCCCCTGCTCCTCTCCTACGGCTCGGACGTGGACCACGCCCTGCTCGGCATGGAGGACGCCGTGGGCAAGAGCGGGGTCCTGACCCACCTCCCGCCCCGCTGGGTGGCCCTCAAGTTCCTGGAGGACGATCCCACCATCCGCGAGACCGTCAAACGCCGCGACGCCGCCCTGTTCCAGTCCCTGTCCGAGACCGCGGCCCGCACCGCCCTGCACGTGCGCCAGACCCTGAACACCGGCCTGGACGCCCTGGTGGCGGACCACCGCTACGGCTACATCGCCTCCCTGCTCAAACAGGGCGTCATCGTGGAGGACTCCGACCCCCGGCGGCGGCGCATCTCCGACCGGGTGGACAAGGTCCTGACCCACGCCCTGGCCGGGCCGCTCCTCATGATGGGCGTGCTCTGGGGCATGTTCCACCTGACCTTCTGGCTGGGCGAGCTGCCGCTCGGCTGGATGGACGCCCTGTTCGGCTGGCTCTCCGGCGTGGCCGAGGCGGCCATCCCCGAGGGGATGCTCCAGTCCCTGGTGGTCTCCGGGATCATCGACGGCGTGGGCGGGGTGCTGGGCTTCGTGCCCCTGGTGCTCTTCCTGTTCCTCCAGCTCGCCATCCTGGAGGACCTGGGCTACACGGCGCGCATGGCCTACATGCTCGACCGCGTGTTCAAGGCCTTTGGCCTGCACGGCAACTCGGTGATGCCCTTCATCATCGGCGGCGGCATCCCGGGCGGGTGCGCGGTGCCCGCGGTCATGGCCGCGCGCACGCTGAAGAGCCCCAAGGAGAAGCTGGCCACGGTGCTGACCACGCCCTTCATGGCCTGCGGGGCCAAGGTGCCGGTGTTCCTGCTGCTCATCGCGGCCTTCTTCCCGGCGGCCGGGGCCTCGGCCATGTTCTGGATCACCCTGGGCTCCTGGGCCGCCGCCCTGCTGGTGGCCAAGCTCCTGCGCATCACGGCCATCAAGGGCGAGGCCACGCCGTTCTTGATGGAGCTGCCCCCCTACCGCCTGCCCACCCTGCGCGGCGTGCTCATCCACACCTGGGAGCGCTGCTGGCAGTACATCAAGAAGGCGGGCACCGTGATCCTGGGCATCTCCATCCTGCTCTGGGCGGCGCTGACCTTCCCGGGCCTCTCCGAGGAGCGGACCGCGGGCTTCGAGGCCCAGCGCGAGGCCGCCCAGGTCCAGTACCAGGGCGAGCCCGAGGCCCTGGACGCGGCCGTGCTGGCCATCGACAACCAGGAGGCCGAAGAGGCCCTGCGCGGCAGCTTCGCGGGCCGCCTGGGCGTGGCCCTGGAGCCCCTGAGCGAGCTGGCCGGGTTCGACTGGCGCACCAACATCGCCCTCATCGGCGGGTTCGCGGCCAAGGAGGTGGTGGTCTCCACCCTGGGCACGGCCTACTCCCTGGGCGACGTGGACCCCGAGGAGTCCACGGGCCTGGCCGACCGGCTCCGGGCCGACCCGGCCTTCAGCCTGGCCACGGCCCTGGCCCTGATGGTCTTCACGGTGCTCTACGCCCCGTGCTTCGTCACCGTGGTGGTCATCGCCCGGGAGAGTTCCTGGCGCTGGGCCGCCTTCTCCGTGGTGTTCAACACCGCCCTGGCGTTCGCCGCCGCGACGGTGACCTACCAGATCGCCTCGGCCGTGTAGCCCTGGCGAGCAACGGCTGTGGGGCGTCCCCGGATGTGGCTGCCGGGGACGCCCCTATATTTCGGGAAAAGGGTGAAGCGGGCCGAAGACCGGCCCAAGATCCGATCTTGTTTAGTCCGAGCCCCGGCCCGGCGTCCCGCCCAGGCCCTCGCCCAATTTGTGCAGCGGCAGGAGCCGGTCCTCCATGCGCACGCCCTGCACCGCGAAGGAACCGCCCGCCGTGCGCACCGAGGGCTGGAACCCGCCCTCCCGGGTGAGCAGCAGGGACACGCCCAGCTCCGCGCTGTAGGCCACCAGGGCCTCGGGGAACCAGACCGCCCGGGCCGCCGCCCCGCCCAGGGCCGCGCACAGCCGCCGCATCGGGGCGAAGAATCCGGCCTCGGTGAGATGCCGCCAGCGCCAGCCCACCGCGCCCAGGGTCACCAGGGCGGGCTCGGCCAGGGGCGACCCCGCCAGCAGGTCCCAGGCCGCCGGGGCCGTGGGGTCCAGGCAGGCCACCTCGGCCGCGCCCAGCCGCCCGAGCAGGGCCGCGGCCCGGGCCGCGGCCGCGGCGTCG
>JBFWIY010000469.1:0-2900 GCA_050255855.1 Desulfovibrionaceae bacterium | reverse complement strand
CCCGGACGCCGCGCCCGCCGTGCTCCCGGACGTGTCGGCCCACGCCTCCTTCTGGCCCACCCTGCTGGCCATGCTGGCCCTGGTGGGCTTCCATTTCTATGTGCAGGCCCCGCATCCCGGCCCGGGGCCCGCCCCGGAGGTCTGGCTGGACGCGGGCACGGCCCAGGCCGGGCGCATCCTCCAGGGCCAGTGGTGGCGGCTGGTCACGGCGCTCACCCTGCATGCCGACGCGGCCCACGTGCTGGGCAACGCGGTGTTCGGCGGGCTGTTCGCCGGGCTGCTCTGCCGCCGGGTGGGCTCCGGGCTGGGCTGGCTGCTCATCCTGCTGGCCGGGGCCGCGGGCAACGGGTGCAACGCCCTGGTGGCCGCGCCCTGGCACGATTCTCTGGGGTTCTCCACGGCGCTCTTCGGCGCGGCCGGGGCGCTCTCGGGCCTGAACCTGCGCCGGGGGAGTCTCTCCCGGGCGGCCGCCCCGCTGGCCGCGGCCCTGGGCATCCTGGCCATGCTCGGGGCCGGGGGCGAGGACCCCGGGCTCATCGACCTGGGGGCGCACGGCTTCGGCCTGGCCGCCGGGCTGGGGCTCGGGGCCGGGGCGGGGTTCGTCCTGCGCCGCCGGGGTCTGCCGGGCCGGGCCGCGGACGCGGTCCTGGGCCTGCTGGCCCTGGGGATGGTGGTGGGGTGCTGGGGGCTGGCCCTGCGGGCCCTGCCCGCGTGAGGGGCGTCCGGGATGTGGCGGCCGCCCGGGCGGTCCGGCAGGTCTAGTTGGGCATCTTCCAGAGGTCGATCTCGGCCACGAAGCGCTCGGCGTCCTCCTGGTTGAGCGGGCGGGCGTAGAGGAAGCCCTGGCCGAAGTCGCAGCCCAGCTCCTGCAATATCCGCACGTGGGAGCGGCGCTCCACCCCCTCGGCCACCACCTCCAGCTTGAGGGTGTGGGCCAGGTTGATGATGGCCTTGACGATCTCGATGTTCTCCGGGGCCACGTCGAGGAGCTGGATGAAGGAGAGGTCGATCTTCAGGTTGTCCAGGGGCAGGCGCTGCAGGTAGCTCATGGATGAGTAGCCCGTGCCGAAGTCGTCGATGCTGAGGGTCACGCCCAGGTCCTTGAGCTGGCGCAGGATCTCCACGGCCCGGGCGGCGTTCTCCATGATGGCCGTCTCGGTGATTTCCAGCTTCAACTGGTGCGCGGGCAGGCCGGTGTTGCGCAGCACGCGGCGGATGCGGTTGGCCAGGTCGTGCTGGCTGAACTGGCGGCCCGAGACGTTTACCGAGATGACCAGGTCCTCGGCGTGGGGATGGCTGCGCCGCCACTGCATCATGGCGTCGCAGGCCTGGTGCAGCACCCAGAGGCCCAGGTCCATGATGGCCCCGGTCTCCTCGGCCACGGGAATGAACTCGTCGGGCGGGATGAGCCCGCGCGTGGGGTGACGCCAGCGGGCCAGGGCCTCGAACCCGTAGAGCCGCGGCCCGCCCGCCAGCCGCACGATGGGCTGGTAGGTGAGGAAGAACTCCCCGCCCGCCAGGGCCCGGTCCATGTCGTTCTCCAGGGTCATGAGGTGCACGGCGTGCTCCAGCAGGCGCGTGGAGAAGACCTTGAAGCGGTCGCGGCCCGTGGCCTTGGCCCGGTGCATGGCGATGTTGGCGTATTGCAGGATGTCTTCGGGCTTCTTGAAGTCCGTGGGGCCGAGCACGATGCCGATGGAGGCCGTGAGCTGGACCTCGTGGCTGTCGATGCTGAAGGGGCGGCGCAGCATCTGGCGCATGCGCTTGACCACCTGGATGGCCTTGCGCGGGGTGCCGAGCTCCTCCAGGAGCACCACGAACTCGTCGGCCCCGAAGCGGGAGACCGTGTCCAGCTCGCGCACGCAGTCCATGAGCCGGTGGCCCACCTCCACCAGGATCTGGTCGCCGAAGTTGTGGCCCATGGAGTCGTTGATGACCTTGAAGCGGTCCAGGTCCAGGAAGATGAGGGCGTAGTAGTAGTCGTCGCGGCGGCGGGCGCGCTCCAGGGCGCGGCTGATGCGGTCCAGGCACAGGGTGCGGTTGGCCAGGTTGGTGAGCGGGTCGTGCATGGCCTGGTAGCGCAGCTGGGTCTCCATGCGCTTGCGGTCGGTGATGTCCGTGTAGAAGGCGAAGGCCCCGGTCACCGAGCCGTCCGCGGCGAACATGGTGGTGGCGCTGGCCAGGACGTTGACGGTCTCGCCGCTGACGCGCTTGAAGGCGAACTCGTACTTGCGGTGCGGGGTGTCGGCCCGGCGGTTGGCCTGGATCTGGACGAGCTCCTGGTTCTCGTCGTCCATGAACTCCAGCAGACTGTGGCCCAGGACCTCCTCGCGCGTCAGGCCCAGGATGTTCCCCAGGGCGGCGTTGGTCTCGGTGACGGTGAGGCCCTGGTCCAGCATGGCGTAGCCTTCCGAGGTGGTCTCGATGAGGCTGCGGTAGCGGGCCTCGCTCTCGCGCATGGCCCGCTCGGCCTCGTGGGACTCGGTGATGTCCTGGATCATGGACTGGGTGGAGACGGAGCCGTCGGGGTGGTAGACCGGGGTGTTGACCACGTAGTACCAGCGCTGGTCCTTGGGGCTCTGGATCTCGGTGCGCACGGTCTCCCCGGCGCGGACGCGCGCGGACGGGCACCAGGGGCAGGGGGCGCGCAGGCCGTGCATGACCTCGTGGCAGGCCGCGCCGAGCCCGGCCCCTTCGGCCCGGCGGGCCAGGCGGTCGTTCATGAAGGTGATGCGGTGGTCGGCGTCGCAGATGGCGATGAAGCCCTCGAACCCGTCCACGATGGCCCGGTAGTGCTCCTCGCTCATCTTCAGGGCCGCCTCGGCCCGCTTGCGTTCGGTGATGTCGGCGTTGGACCCGGCGATGCGCACCGGGTCGCCGCTCTTGTCCTTGAGGCTGGC